>CANRKV010000196.1 GCA_947631305.1 uncultured Jeotgalicoccus sp. | reverse complement strand
AGATCCTGACCTGGTGTTGAACCTGTTGATAAGAAGTATCGGAGCGCATCTGCACCATATTTCTCGATAACATCCATCGGATCGACACCGTTGCCGAGTGATTTCGACATTTTACGGTTCTGCTCATCGCGTACAAGACCGTGTAATAACACATCGTCAAACGGTTTCTCGCCTGTCTGCTCAAGAGATGAGAAGATCATGCGCGCCACCCAGAAGAAGATAATGTCGTAACCCGTTACTAATACATTCGTCGGGAAGTATTTCGCAAGATCCGGCGTTTCGTCCGGCCATCCCATTGTAGAAAACGGCCATAATGCACTCGAGAACCACGTATCCAGAACATCTTCGTCCTGTGTCCAGTTTTCAATGTCTGCCGGCGCTTCTTCACCTACATATAATTCACCTGTTTCATTGTGGTACCAGGCAGGAATCTGATGGCCCCACCATAGCTGGCGTGAAATTACCCAGTCGCGAATATTTTCCATCCAGCCGTTGAACGTATGCTCAAAACGGTTCGGGACGAAATCTACACGGTTATCCGTCTCCTGATTCTGCAAGCTCTTCTCAGCTAACGGTTTCATGCTGACGAACCACTGTGTTGAAAGGTAAGGTTCAACAATTGCGTTAGAGCGCTCAGAGTGTCCTACAGAGTGCATATGTGCTTCGATTTTAAGCATATAACCCTGTTCTTCAAGGTCTTTAACCAGCTGCTTGCGGCAGTCGAAACGGTCCATGCCTTCGTACTGTCCGCCGAGCTCGTTAATTACACCATTCGGGTGCATGACGTTAATACGCTCAAGATCATGGCGGTTACCAATTTCAAAGTCATTCGGGTCGTGTGCCGGTGTGACCTTCATTGCACCTGAACCGAATTCCTGTTCAACGTATGAATCCGCAATAATCGGCAGTTCACGGCCAACGATTGGCAGTGTTACTGTTTTTCCGATGAAATCCTTGTAGCGTTCGTCATCCGGATGAACAACAACCGCAGTATCACCAAGCATAGTCTCAGGACGCGTCGTTGCGATTTCCAGGAACCCTGAACCGTCTGTTAATGGATATTTAACGTGATAGAATTTGCCTTCGATATCTTTATGAATCACTTCAATATCACTAAGCGCTGTCTGTGTCTGCGGATCCCAGTTAATTATATATTCACCGCGGTAAATTAAATCTTTGTTGTACATATCAACAAATACTTTACGTACTGCTTTGGACAGGCCGGCATCAAGCGTAAAGCGCTCTTTATCGTAATCAAGACCTAGACCTAATTTTTCCCACTGTTCGCGGATATGAGATGCGTATTCTTCTTTCCAGTTCCACGCATGCTCTAAAAACTTCTCGCGGCCGATGTCTGAAGCTTTAATGCCTTCTTCACGAAGACGCGCATCCACTTTAGCCTGCGTTGCGATACCCGCATGGTCCATGCCGGGTAAATACAGTACGTCGTATCCCTGCATGCGCTTCATGCGCGTGATGATGTCCTGCAGCGTCGTATCCCATGCATGCCCAAGGTGAAGTTTACCCGTTACGTTCGGCGGCGGAATGACGATCGAGAACGGTTCTTTGTCACTGTTTACATCTGATTTAAATAAACCCTGTTCAATCCACTTCTCATATTTACCTTCTTCAACTTCAGCCGGATTATACTTTTTCGGCATTTCCATATGATCACTCCTCATAATTTTAAAAACAAAAAAACTCCAGTCCATAAATAGGACGGGAGTTCCGCGGTGCCACCTAAATTCAGGCATAATTACTGCCTGCATCTCAACTTGGTGATTAACGCTCACCGCACGTTTCGTATTACTGATTTACACGTTCACACGAAACTTATCATAGGCTACGTTCACTGCATGCACCGGTAAACTTTTCACCATCCGTTTACTCTCTTTTTTCGCCTGCATACAGCTACTCTTCTACGTCTCTTGTTATTTATATAAGTTAATATTATGCGACTTTTAAATAACTGTCAAGATTGAAGTGGCAGTCTATTCAGCACGTTTTCGGTTCAGATATTTTAAATAGTAGCCGACAATCGGCACGACGACAATTATGATGAAGAATATTCTGAAGATATGGTAACTCGAAATCATCGCGATGTTACCGCCGGTTTCAATCGCAATAACGATAATCTGCCCAAGCCCGCCCGGTGCGGCACTTAAGAACAAGTCGTTAAACTGATGCGTTGTAAACAGCTGGAAGACAAATACAATGAACATCGTTCCGAAAATCAGAATTAAATTCTGGAGTAATATCGAGAATATGAGTCGTTTGTTCAGCTGCGTCATCAGTGAAGCAATCTGCAGTCCGATACGGATACCAAACAGAATTTGTGCGACGTTTATAAACATCAGATCCAGCGAAAACTCAATGCCCGTTGATAAGTTCCATATAATTAAGACAATGATTGGTCCGAGCATTAAACTCGCCGGGAATTTTATCATGTTGAGAATGTATATAAGCGCGAGTGCAGCAATGGGAATAATAAGCATTTCAGGCGTGAAAATCGTCGAGATATAATCGACTGCGACCGGTTGTGCGTTTACGTCAGACGCTGGCTGGAAAATGCCTGAGACGAATGGCACAATCAGTACGATTAATATAATCCGGGACATCTGAGTCAGCGTGACGAGCAGAATATCCGCACGCTTCTCCTCTTCAGCCATAATAAGCATCTGAGACAATGCGCCCGGCACTGAAGCAAGAATTGCAGTCTCCGGTGTACTGCCGGTTAAATAAATAAATAATCTCGACAATGCGAGACTGAGTAAAAGAACGAGAACCGTCATAAGAAAAATATTAAGTAAATCAGCGCGCATGTCGAGTAATGCATCGAGTGTCAATGTGGAGCCGATTTCGATGGCCATAATGATAACACCGAGATCGCCGAGCCAGCGCGGGAAAAATAACTCACGCTTCACGAGACGGATATAAAGAATGGTTGCAATCATCGAACCAAACAGCCACGGTAAAATCATGCCGAGTGCGGATAAGCCGTAAGAAATAAGCGCCGCAGCGGCTACGAGCAGCAGAAAACGAAGAACTTTCATAACATCACCTTATCTATTCGTTTGTCATCTATAATAATAACTTATATTAAGGTCGAAATAAAGTAAGTTGCATTTTACACTTTATTCAGAAAACGGCGCTGTGGCGAGATTTGGTGTTGTTTAGAGTGATTT
>CANRKV010000195.1 GCA_947631305.1 uncultured Jeotgalicoccus sp. | reverse complement strand
GTCACAGTCACTGCAATATCAATACCGACGAGATCACTTAAACCGTATGTTCCCGTACTTGGACGTCCAATGCTGCGGCCAGTTAATGCATCTGTATCGGAAATAGATATTCCCTTTTCCTCTGCACGGTACATAATATCGTTCATCGTCTGTGTTCCAACACGGTTAGCAACAAATCCAGGCACATCGTTAGCAACAACTACACCTTTACCAAGTTTGCCTTCCGCAAACTCCTGCGCTCTATTTACCGATTCCTCAGCCGTATCTTTGAGCGGGATTATTTCAACCAGCTTCATAATACGCGGCGGATTGAAGAAGTGCATACCGAAAAATCTTTTACGCTCTTCTTCATTGAATACTTTAGCAATATATTCAATCGGAATACCCGAGGTGTTTGTCGCAAATAAAGCATTATCTTTTGCCACTGCTTTAACTTTATTCCAGACGCTGTGTTTAATATCCAGCTCTTCTTTAACTGCTTCGATATAAATATCCGAGTCATCTTCACCCTGCAGATCTTCATCGAAATTGCCGTATGTTAAATTCGGCGCAAAATTTAAATCAAACAGTTGCGGACGTTTTTTATCCGTAATCAATTCATAAGATTTTCTCGAAATTTTATTTGGATCTTTTTCATCAATTACTATATCGAGTAATTTTACTTTTAAACCTGCGTTGACGAGCAGGGCAGCAATTTGGCTGCCCATTACTCCTGCACCAAGCACGGTTGCTTTTCTTATCGTCATGAAAAACCCTCCAAATTATTTTATCTTTATACTCACTGGACACTTGGACTTAAATAAATGCTGAATCGCCGGTTAACGCTCTGCCGATCACCAGTGCATTTATTTCGTGTGTGCCTTCGTAAGTGTATACAGCTTCAGCATCGGAGAAGAATCTCGCAATATCATATTCAGCAAGAATACCGTTACCGCCGTGAATTCCGCGTCCCATTGATACCGACTCGCGCAGTCTTAATGCATTCATCATTTTCGCTGTTGAAGTTGCCACTTCATCGTACTCACCGTTTTCCTGCATACGTGCAAGCTGTGCTGACAATGCCATGGCATGAGACAGATTCCCCTGCATCATTGCCAGTTTTTCCTGAATCAGCTGATACTTGCTGATTTCTTTACCGAACTGTTTACGTTCAGTTACATAATCGCGCGTTGCACGCAGTGCCCCTGCCATCGCTCCTGTTGCCATATAAGAAACGCCTGCACGTGTAGAATAAAGTATTTTGGCAATATCCTTAAAGCTGTTTATATTCTGCAGACGGTCTTCTTCCTTCACAACTACATTATCCAAACGAATATTTGTATTCGGAATAATTCTTAAAGCAATTTTATTTTGAATGATATCGATATCGACACCATCCTGTTCAGGACGGATTATAAATCCTTTAGGTTTTCCTGTTTCAACATCTACAGCAAATAGTGGAATTACATCCGATACATTTGCGCCGCCAATCCATTTTTTCGCACCGTTGATAATCCATTTGTCACCGTCGCGTTTAGCAGTCGTTTCAAGTCCGCCTGCAACGTCGGAACCGTGTTCCGGCTCAGTCAGTGCAAAACACGTTCTGAGTTCGTGGGACTGCAGTTTTGGAATATAATGTGCAACCTGTTCTTTTGATCCGCCGAATAAAAAGGCATTGTGACCAAGTCCCTGATGAACACCGAGCACTGTTACTAAAGAAACATCGAAACGCGCTACAGTATATGACAGAAAGAACTGGAACAGCTGACTTGGAGTTTTAGCACCTTCACGTCCTTCAAATAATAATGGATTTCTAAAATAATTCAGTTTGCCCATCTCTTCAAAAAACCCTTCAGGCACTGTCGCATTTACCCAGTGATCGTTAATTGAATCCCGGTATTTGGATTCCAGCATGTCATCCAGCTGTTTTAAAAATTTCACTTCGCCTTCAGTCAATTCTTTAGCAATATTTAAAATATCTTCAGGATATAATTCTTTTAGCATTTGGTCTTTTTCTGTCATAGTATTTCCCTCCGCTTTATATGATAACGCTTTCAATTAATGATAAGAATTTTACTGATTTACACCGTTTTCCTGAGCTTTTTCGTTCATTAAACGCTGTATTTCCAGTTTATCCGGTTTCGCTGTAGAGTTTAACGGAATATCCTGCATTTCCAGATACAGCCTTGGAATCTTATAGCCCGCAATCCGTTCTCTCACATGTTTATCAAGAATCTCTTCAAAGTTCTCAGTTTCTTCTGCCAGTACTATCGCTGCAGAAACTGACTCTCCAAATTCCGGACTGTCATAACCGACAACAATAGCTGTACGGACAATCGGATGCTCAGACAGTGCCGCTTCAACTTCTGAAGGCAGAACATTTTCACCGCCGGTAATAATAAGTTCTTTCTTACGGTTAACGATAAAAATATCACCGTCTTCATCTTTTTTCGCAAGATCACCTGTCAGGAAGTAACCGTTCTTGAATACTTTGGCTGTCTCTTCAGGTTTGTTCCAGTAGCCCGGTGTAACGTTTTTCCCCTTAAGTGCAAGTTCACCGATTTCACCAACTCCGACTTCGTTGCCGTCATCATCAAGCAGTTTGCTGTCCATATACATAATCGGCTTCCCGATACTCATCGGTTTAACTTTTGAATGATGCGGTGTATTTACCATCGCAAGCGGTGCCTCTGTCAGACCGTAACCGTTAATCAATGTCTGTCCCATACTTTCAAATTTCTTCTGGACTGCCGGCAGCGGTGCTGATCCGCCCTGGATTAGATATTTAATATTTTCAAAGTTTTTAATATCAAAATTCTCCGCCGCAAGCATACCGTAAAACATCGTCGGTATCATAATCAGATAGTCCGGTTTGTATTTACCCATCAGGTCATTCAGCTCAGCGCCGTCAAAGTAACGGTGAAGTACAAGTGTTCCTCCCGCCATAATTAAAGGCAGTGCGGTATCATTTAAGCCGAGCACGTGGAACGTCGGCGTTGAAATAATTGATGTCTGTGTCGAATTCGTTTTATATGTCAGCGCCGCATTAATCACGTTCGCAACATATGATTCATAAGTAAACATTACCCCTTTTGGCAGACCTGTCGTCCCGCTTGTATACATCAATGAGGCAAGATCTTCGCTTTCGACATCAACAGTTTCAAACGTACGATGCTGAGCCGGGTTGCAGATTTCATCATACTCCGGTGAATCAATATCCATATG
>CANRKV010000194.1 GCA_947631305.1 uncultured Jeotgalicoccus sp. | reverse complement strand
GGGGTGTCAACACACGTCGTTGGTAAACTATGCGAGTCCGGTGACATTATCGGTAAAGATAAAATGCTGCCAGGCAATTTGCAGCGCGGTGATTTGCTTGCTGTGAAAACGACAGGGGCATATCACTACTCCATGGCTTCAAACTATAACCAGATGCGTAAACCCGCAGTCGTGTTCGTAAATGAAGCCGGCGTGCGTCAGGTAATTAAACGTCAGACGCTGGAACAATTGATTGAAAATGATCTAAGATAAATTGAAGTCAGCCGGAATTATTTCCGGCTGATTTTTTTCGATTCCAGTCTAAACAAATAAAAAAGCAGACACCCGGATAAAATCCGGGCGCCTGCTTAGAAGTTACAAATTATTCTAATGAATCAATTTATAATTATAGTTTAGCAACGTTTGCAGCTTGTGGACCGCGGTCGCCTTCAACTACTTCAAATTCAACTGCTTGACCTTCTTCAAGAGACTTGTAGCCTTCTTGGTTAATTGCTGAGAAGTGTACGAATACGTCGTTTTCTCCTTCAATTTCGATGAAGCCAAATCCTTTTTCTGCGTTAAACCATTTCACTGTACCTTGTTTCATTAATAAAATCCTCCAAGACGTAAATTATCAATAAGAAGAACTTACTGATGATTCATATTATACAATATATTTAGTTATATTACAAGTCAATTTCTAACGATTTTGTGACGTTTTTCATCATTTTCCGTGTTTTTTCATCATTTTTTATAAAATTCATTATTTTGTGTCATTATCGGCGTGTAGTATATTTGGACGTCTTCATCACAGTCTTCACAAAATTCTATCTCGCATGCGTTAAAGAATGCGTATAATTCATATTTACCCTGTACATAACTGTTATAGTCACTTTTCATTTGATCTATTATTGCTTTGTAGCCAGATGTCATTGCGGCGATATCATTGTACTGATGTCTGTTGATGATATCTTCCTGCCATCCCTCGAAGAGCCACCAGCCTTCATAATCCGCTTTAACGATCACGACTTCATACATGTTTAAAACTCCATTCCCTAGCCGATATTATTCATCATTATAAACGCGTATAATTAGCATTATCAAGCATAACGCTTTATAATTATAATAAATAGCCACATATATACTAAGGGGTTTTGAACAATGAAGAGTAATTATTCACATTTCATTGCTTCTGTGATTGCTGTACCGGCCGGCCTCGTCGCGTGGGTTCTGTCGTCTAACGTATTCGATATTCATATGTTTTTAGACGTCATCGTCGGTATCGGCGGTTTTGGTGCATCTTACCTGCCCGCCCAGCGTATTTCACATAATAAGCATTTAGAGAAATTGAAACTCACGAACAGTGAGTACAAATATATAAAAGAACAGCTCGCTCAGGCGAAGGAGCATACGAATCGTTTGCGTTCCAGCTATATCAATATCAGATCGATAAAAGATGCGAAGATGATATTCGATATTAACCGGATCGTTAAAACGATTATTTCATCTGTTGAGGATGATCCGAGACAGTTTTACAGTGTACAGCAGTTCTTCCATTCCAATTTGGAAACAGCTGTCAACACGATTGAAAAGTATCTTTATCTTCACAAGATGCCGGGTAAAACTAAAGAGGAGCGCATTCAGCTGCACGAGACGCGTTTATCAATGTTAGAATTAAAACGTACGCTGCAGTCGAACCTGTCTCATATGAACCAGCGGAGCTATCAGGATTTAAACGTCGAGCGCGATTTGATTAAGATGAACTCCGCCCGCGCGAAAAAACGCCAGGCTGCGCTTAGTAATAAGCTCGGTAAAGAAAAAGTGAATTTGCATAAGAAACGTAATACTGAAAAAGAAACAGAAAAAGTACATCGGGGTGAATGAAATGGCTGAAGATAGAAATTTAAAAGATGAACTGCTTAAGGATCCATTTAAAGAAATGAGTGACACTGAAGACAATTTAATACTGCAGCCGGAAGAAGCTGCGGCTAACAAACCGAAGGAAAGCGAAATGCTGACGACTTACAAAGATCAGTTCAGTGAGTCGGACCTTAAATCGATTCGTGAAATTAAAGATAAAATTGAACCGCTGAACAATGATGCACTGATTACGTACGGTGCGAACGCTCAGCAGGCAATGTCGAAGTTCTCTCATCAGATGCTGAACGAAGTCCAGTCGAAAGACGTCGGGCCGATCGGTGAAACATTAGAAGAACTGATGAAGAAGTTAAAAGAAATTGATCCGGAAGAACTGACTAACGAAAAGAGTAATATATTCAAGCGTATGTTCGGACGCGTTAAGCGTTCTGTTAACGAAATGATTTCGAAGCACCAGAGTATCGCATCACAGGTCGACCGTATTTCAATCCAGCTTGAGCACGCAAAAGAAGTACTCATTAAAGATGTGAATATGCTCGATGGACTCTACAATCAGAATAAGGATTACTTCGATGCAATTAACATTTACATTGCAGCAGCTGAACTTAAGAAAGAAGAACTGGAAAACGAAACACTGCCCCGCTTAAAAGCTGAAGCAGACTCGTCAAGCAATCAGATGGACGTGCAGGATGTAAATGACATGATGCAGTATATCAACCGTCTTGAGAAGCGTGTGCACGACTTAAAACTGTCCAGACAGATTACACTGCAGTCTGCACCGCAGATCCGCATGATTCAAAATATCAACCAGACACTGGCTGAAAAAATTCAGAGTTCAATCCTAACAAGTATTCCATTATGGAAAAACCAGATGGCAATTGCCCTTACCCTGCTCCGTCAGGAATCGGCATCTAAAGCACAGCGTGAAGTAACGAATACGACAAATGATCTGTTAACGAAAAACAGTGAAATGCTGAAACAGAACTCATTAAGAACTGCGACAGAAAACGAACGCGGTATCGTCGACATTGAAACGCTGAAAATCACTCAGGATAACTTAGTAACAACGATTGAAGAAACACTAAGAATTCAAACTGAAGGTTCACAGAAACGTAAATCTGCAGAAGCAGAACTTGTAACGATGGAGAAAGAACTTAAAGAACGTCTCCTGCAAATTAAAGATAAACACAGATACTAATAGAAAAATGTTGAATAAGCGCTCTGCCAACTGGCAGAGCGCTTATTTTTGTGCTGTTAATGACGGGGGAAATCCTGCGCTCGTTGGGGTGAATAGAAGTATTTGACCTGATGTGATCCACTCGTTGGGACGAAAATAGCTATTCGTCCCGATGAG
>CANRKV010000193.1 GCA_947631305.1 uncultured Jeotgalicoccus sp. | reverse complement strand
CTGCTGCTGCAGCCTGCTAATATGACTAGAGCAAGACTTAATACTGTTAATAAAATTTTGTTCATAGATGCACTCCTTATACTTGTTGTTAATATAAATATACCATAATATGTAATCGCTTACATATATGATTGTTGAATTGCTCAGGATTTTTGCGCTCATGTATATGAAAATCGGAATTCGTCTGCTTGAGGACAGCTCATGTATATGCAAATAGCGATACGTAGTCATGAGATAGATTCATGTCTATGATTCGGATATTACGTATACATGAGACTGCGTCATGACTACGCATAAGGTAATACGTATATATGAGGCCACCGGACATAGAACTTTCATCAGGTTGAAAATGTTTCTTCAACCGTATGAAGGCCCCACATCAGGGCGAATACCTGTTTTCAACCCGATGAGCTCCAGCGGCCCGGAAAAGCAAGACGATTTTTTAAAGTTCAGCAGCTAATCAGCCAATAAGCATCCCGGGATGCATTTACCCCCGGTTTACGTGTAAAATAAGGGTAATGGCTATAATGAATATGGCGGGAGGCAGGCAGCATGGATATACAGACTTTTTATCAAACGTATTTAGGCGAACATGAGCTCATTCGGGCGAGTTTGTTTAATGCGGGAAACTTTACGACTAATGAATCGCTGATAAAATATAAAATGGAAGAACTTGAATCACAGTCTGCTTTGAACGAAATGTTCGAGCATTTATCGATGGCGGAAGCGAAGCTGTTAAGACGTTTATCGACTGAGGAATCTTACGACGATGTGCACAGAGTGTCGTATTTACCGGCTAAGTATCCGACGCTTATCGACTACCAGTATATTTTGGAGGATAACGGGACTGAAGGGGTTATTCATTCTGAAGTGGTTAATGTGCTGAACAGTGCGCTCCAGCAGACGGGTATTTTCCCTTATACACCGATGTCGATTCCGGACAGCGAAACGATTGAACCTCAGGATGTTTCGAAGCTGGAGAAAATATATAACGGACCAATCTACTGGCTCTATAATAATTTAACGTTTATTGAGCTCAGACAGACGATGGCGAAGCTGAACATTAAATCAGTCGGTCAGTACAAGGATGACTATTTAAATGAAGTTATCGGACATTTAACAGCACCGGAATATTTGCCGGTCGCGCTGAATCAGCTGGACGATGTGTCATACGTTCAAATTAAAGATAACGTTAAAAAAGATTATTCGGTCTATGAGAATCATCCACGCTGGCAGACCGCTCTTGAAACCGGCCTGCTGGTTAAAGTGCATCAGGATTATCTCGTTATGCACCAGGATGTACTCGCTGCCCTGAAAAAAGTGAATTTCAACAAGGGCGGCAAAGAAGAACGCTCGGAAACGCCGGAGAATTATAATGCATACCGTATTATGTGTACGATTAACGGCTGCGAAGATATTTCCCGGACAATATCTATTCCCGCACGCATGAACTTTCTGGAACTTGAAATTATTATCTGCGAAGCATTCGGCTGGAATAATATCGGCAGCGGAGAGTTTATGACGGACAAAGATTTAATTGCGAATGAAGACGGTGTAAACAAGAATGCACTTATGGTCGATGTGTATTTAAAAAATGAATACATTCAATATTTATACGACTCGGACGATGATTACGTCGTCGATATTACACTTGATTCGGTGACGAATATTCTGAAGCCGATTCCAGAAGTCGTGAGCTACGGCGGGGAAGTGCCGATTGAAAATATCGGCGGTGTCGACAAGCTAATCGAAACTTTAAATATTTTACAAGATAAAAACCACCCGGACTATGTTCGTACGTATGCGAATGCACGCACGAAAAATTACCGGGAACGCTATCCGGTCAGTGCGACGAACAAAAAACTCGCACGGCTGTTCAACAGAGGCAATCCAATTACTTAAGGAGGATAACGATGGATTTACAAACCTTCTACAAAACTTATTTAACGTACTTACACCTGGATAAAGTAGGGGAATCCTTATCCCAGCTGGAAAAGATTATAGAAGATAAAATAGAGGAAGCGAGTTCTGATGATTATCTGACGCTCCTCGGAGACAGTTTGAAGATGGAAGAAATTGAATTGATTAAACGCTATTCAAATGCATTGACCGGCGATAATATTATTACGATGCCGTTCAATCCTGAAGAAAATCCATTTTTAATATATAATCACCATCTGCTTTATATCGGAGACGGTATGGCGGTCATGCATGAGGAAGTCATCGACGGGATTTTAAGAAACTTCGGTTCGACGATTCATTTAGCGCCGCTGCCGGAAGGTATCAGCGTCTCAAACGTTATGCTAAATAACGCGGAATATACCACAACGGTGAATCTGCTGGATTACCCGATAATAGAGTTCTACGATCTCCTCTTAACTGAAGATCATATGAATTTAGTCGCACAAAATCTGGATCTTGATTTGGAAGAATACACAACAAGGGCTCAGATTATCAACGCAATATCGAAGCGGCTTGTGCATAAATCGTATATTGAAGAAAAACTTAAGATGTTTGAAGATGACGAATTGACACGTTTTAAAGAAAAACTGAAACGCGGTGAAGTTTTATTTACAGAAGAAGAGGGTAATTGGGATACATTCCTTGCTACAGGCATCGTAATGCCATATTTACCTCACGCTGCAATACTGCCGCTCGTTTTGTTTCACTTCTTTACAGAAGAGATTTTTAATTAATTCTAAAAAGGGGTAATGGACATGTCATTAAAAGAGAAATTATTTAAACAGCTGGAAGAAAATGAACCGCGCATGATTGAAATCCGACGTCATTTACATGAAAATCCTGAGTTGTCATTTAAAGAAGAAAAGACCGCTCAGTTTATCGAAGAATTTTATAAAGATAAAGACGTGAAACTGACAGCGAATGTCGGTAACGGCTATGGTATTATCGTTGAAATAGAAGGCGGTGCAGGCGACGGTCCGACACTTGGTCTCCGTGCGGATTTTGATGCGCTGCCGATTCAGGAAGAAGCAGATGTTGAATTTAAATCTAAAACTGACGGTGTAATGCATGCCTGCGGTCACGATGGGCACACGGCTTATATGTTAATTTTAGGTGAGGCATTAATCGACTTAAAAGCTGAATGGAAAGGTAAAATCAAACTCATTCATCAGCACGCGGAGGAAATTCCGCCAGGCGGTGCGAAGAGTATCGTAGAGTCAGGTATTTTAGATGACCTCGATGAAGTGTACGGT
>CANRKV010000192.1 GCA_947631305.1 uncultured Jeotgalicoccus sp. | reverse complement strand
ATAGGAACTGTAATCGGCTTGGGATTAACATTCCTGACAGGTTTATTTCTGCCTCCTGCAGTACCAATAGAATTTAATTATTTAACGATGGTTATTTATATGGCTGTACTTATTGCGGTTGCGATGCTTGGAAGTTTATTCTCAGTCATCAGCGTGCGGAAAGTCGATCCGTTAACAGCGATTGGATAGGAGGAAAAATAATGCTTAAATTTGAAAATGTTATAAAATCATTTAAAGATGGAGACCAGACGATAGAAGCGGTCAAGAACACATCAATTACTTTTAATAAAGGTGAGTGCATCGCAATTATCGGGCCTTCAGGGTCAGGAAAGAGTACTTTCCTGACAATTGCAGGTGCACTTCAAACGCCGACCGGGGGCGATGTTAAAATTAACGGTCAAAGTATTTCAGGCATGAAAAGTAAAGAACTCGCTAATTTGCGATTGAATGAGATCGGATTTATCCTGCAGGCAAGTAACCTGGTACCTTTCCTTTCTGTTAAACAGCAGTTTCAGCTCTTAAAAAAATCAAAAAAAGATGTGATGGCTGACAGCGAACTGGATGAACTGTTTGAAAAACTGTCTTTAACGAAAGTGAAAGAACAGCTGCCGGGTGAAATATCAGGCGGTCAGAAACAGCGTGTAGCGATTGCGAAATCATTGTATACAAACCCCAGTATTATACTGGCAGATGAGCCTACAGCATCTTTAGACACAGAGAATGCACTGAAAGTAATGCAGATTTTAAAAGAAGAAACAGAACAGCGTATGAAGACATGTATTATTGTTACTCATGATGAACGTTTAACTGAGTATTGTGATGCGGTTTATAAAATGACAGATGGTATATTAGAGAAACAGGATTAAACTTAAAACACATTCTGAAGCTTAGAATGTGTTTTTACATTTTAAGAGGTGAATTATTTGGGACTTTTATATTTAGCAGGTGCAATTGTATCTGAAGTTTTTGGTTCAAGTATGATGAAAGTCACCGCAGTTAATAATTCTAAAAAAGCAATTATAGGAATAGTTGCCGGTTATGCGCTGGCATTCTATATGCTTTCACTTGCACTATTAACGCTGCCGCTGAGTTTTGCATATGCAGCCTGGAGCGGTGTCGGGACGATGCTCACTGCAATAATCGGATTTGCGATATTTAAAGAAGAAATCAGGCCTGCAACTGTTATCGGAATTATAATTTTAATTATCGGCCTTATTTTAATGAGAATATAGGAGGTGCTGTATGAGAGCAGCATTATTTTTAATGGGTGCAATTGTGTTTGAAGTCACGGGGACCACAATGCTGAATTTATCGAACGGATTCACTAATGTTATACCGACTGTCATTATGTTTATCTGTTTCGGGCTGTCATTTACATTTTTAATCGGAGCACTTAAAACAATTCCGCTGAGTATCGCTTACAGTGTCTGGGCAGGACTAGGTACTGCCGGTGCGGGACTTATCGGTGTGTTTGTATTTAATGAACATCTGTCGGCAGTGAATATTCTCGGCCTGTGCGTAATTATTCTTGGTGTTATTGTAATGAATATATCTAAAAAAGAAGATAAAGAAACGGCACAGTAAAAAAGGATAGTGACGAGGTCACTATCCTTTTTATTATAAGTTTAAGTTTTTTTCTATCTCCTGTTGGACAGATTCAAAATGCTGTCTATCCATTTCCAGAGGTTCACCGTGCTCTGCGCAATTCTTAATGCTTTCCACTTTGAATTGCCAGCCGGAAAAATCACGTGCTGCATTTTCGAATGATGCAGGCAGCCGTTCATTAAGAACAAGCTGTGTGTTATCTTCCTCAGCATCAAGCAGAATTTCTACTTCGCCTTCAGCCCATGCAAAATGAATGAACTTCGGGTTTTCATAACGAAAAATCTCCATATCTTCAAATTCCTCATTTCCAAGGTCAAAAATCAGCCGTTCCGTTCCTTTGAACGACAGCTCGGGAAACCACTGCTGAATTCCTTTTGTTGTTCCCAGGCACTGAAAAACATATTCGGGACTGCTGTCGATACGGGTGATTACTTTCTGATATACATTATTATCTTTCATATGATACGAAGTCTGCATTTAAACTACCTCTTTATAATTTATTTACAATTTTAATGAGGACGAACTGCAACGGTACTCTTGCCCAGAGCAGAGGTTTTGGTACATCGATACTGCCGAGCGGCAGTGATTTTTGGGCCATGTAAATATTGGCCGGAAGCACGAGCACCAGGAAACTGTTAATGACAGTTTTAAAAAAATTACCCGGACGTTTTATTAACAGAAGGACACTGATAATCAGTTCTGCAACACCGCTTGCTTTAACGATAAAATCTTTAAACGGTAAATAATGCGGAACTATATTTGTAAAACCTTCTGTCCGTGTAAAGTGTGCAACACCTGCAATGCCGAAAACAGCAGCAAGTATGTATCTCATAATAGACTTCATTCTGTTTCCTCTTTCCTCATAAAAATTGATATTTATATCTACCCTGATTATGTCTTTGATAACTCGATTATTTTGAATAGGTGCTGATGTTTTTGATTTTTGCATTTTTCTTATGGTTTTCGAAATTAATGAAATGTGCAAAACTGTATTTTTCTCCGTCGGCATCGACCATAATTACTTCAGCCGCACCTTCTTTGCCATGCGTAATAATAGTATTGATTTCAAGAGAACTGATATTTTTATCAGGTATTGGAATATACGTACTAAAGCTCTCACTGCATAACTTTGAAACAGCTTTTTCATTCTTTGTGTAGCTGGCAATTAAAAAATCACGTATTACTTCTCTTTTTGGTGCGTTATTGCAGCTAAGATTGCCGAGAACTGCAAAATCCGGTGAATACGGTAATTCTGCACTTTCTTTAAATTGTAAATTAGAGTCTGCCAAAGCCTGTTTAAGAATACTCGCAGCTTTAGGACCGATGCCATGAATTTTTAAAAGATTCTTTTCATCGATCCGGCTGAGCTGTTCCAGTTCAGTAATTCCAATATTAGACAGAGCATTTGCTGCCGGCTTTCCTATGTCAGGTATATTCGTCATAAACAATCCTCCATAAATTAAATGTGTTAAATCATTTTAATAATATTAATAAAAATAAAACACGCAATAATAAATATGATGACCGCAGATATTTTATTGATATACATGGTAACTTTACCATGCTTGTCGAAGTTTCCTATTATTCTGCCGAAAAGCACCAGAATAACAAA
>CANRKV010000191.1 GCA_947631305.1 uncultured Jeotgalicoccus sp. | reverse complement strand
AATTACAGCATTACTGTCATGTACGATGAAAGATGGCAGGAAATTCAATATTATTTTGATATTAACTATTCTCATACTTTAGAGCTTGGTAAAGCACGGCGGCAGGATTTATATCTCGACGTTCTGGTATTGCCGGACGGCCGTTATGAGCTCGTAGATGAGGAGGACATAAAACGCGCCTTCAAAAAAGGAATTATCAGTTCGAAAGAAAAAGATTTTGCTTATCAGACCGCACGTGAATTAATGGATGAAATCGATAAGGATTTCGGGCAGTTCAAAACACTTGCGGCAGCGTGCTTAAAAGAACTTAAAAAATTAATGTAGCCATCCGGATAATCAGGGTGGCTTATTCACTGGAGGTATTGTCGTGAAAGTAGATGACTATCGTTTACTCGCAACATTAAGCGAAGCGAAAACATTGCGTAAAGCTGCTGAAAAGCTGTACATATCACAGCCTGCAGTCAGTCAGCGTCTGAAGTCGATTGAAGACGAGTGGGGCGTGCAGATTTTTATCAGAACGAAAAAAGCACTCTATACGACGGGTGTCGGGGAGAGAATCATTGCACATGCGAAGAAGGTTGTGGATGAGGAACGTCTCGTTAAAGATTATATTTCGGCGAATGAAGGTGCTGTAGAAGGTAAAATTTCAATCGGTGTATCGTCGCTGATCGGCTATACGATTCTGCCGGATATTCTCGCTAAATATTTAAATGATTTCCCAAATGTAAACGTTAAAATTGATGTTGGCTCGACGAAAGAAATTATTGCGAATCAGGGAGACTATCACTTATCAATCATACGCGGATCCCGTGTATTAAATAAGGAGAACGAACTTCTCTACAGTGATAAACATTATCTCGTCACTCCGAAAGATGTGGAGCTTGAAGATCTCGCCGTTATAGAATTCCAGGCGGATCCCGATTACATTACGCATATTAAAAATTATTTTGAAGGACGTTTCAATATTAAGTATGAACCTCAGATTTTCGTCGATCAGATTACGACGTGCCGCGAACTGCTGCGCAAAAAAGTCGGTATTACAGTGCTGCCTGAACTGGTGCTCGACGGGCTCGACCTCGATAACTATCACATTGAAGAAGTTTTAGTAGGCGACAAGCCGCTGACACGTGATACGTATATTTCATATGACAAGAGCGTACTCATGCTGCCGCAGGTGGAATCTTTTATTGATTTAATTAAAAAAGATTCAATTTCCGGCGGAAATTAAAATCGGGGGACGAAGATGATAAAAGACCTGTTTCAAATACAGAACTACAAATTATTTTTAACGAATATGACGATGCTTGGAATGGCGGTTGCAATTACAGCCCCGTTCCTCGTTATTTTTATGACTGAAACCCATGGGTTATCGTCTACGGGTTACGGAATATTCATGGCTTCGGCCGCTATCGGCAGTTTCTTTGTGAACACGATTATGGGGCGCTACAGCGACAGACTGAAGTTCGACCGGAAATATTTAATTATTGCTGCACTATTTATGCAGATTATGGCATTTTTAAGTTTTTTAATCATTCCAAACACATGGATACTTATCATTTCTTATATTATATTCTTTTCACTTGGTGCTCCGGCAATGCCTCAGCTCTACGCATCTGCCCGCGAATCGATTAACCAGTACCGTTCCGGCATCGCAGTTATGGCAAATACGATACTGCGTTCGATGTTCAGCTTCGGCTTTCTGTTTGGTCCTCTTGTCGGTTCCATTCTGCTTGCACGTTATGATTTTACAGGTTTATTCTTCGGTACGGTAATTATGTTCGCTGTCGTCTTTATGTCGAGCTTCCTAATTAAAAATTCAAGTACGCCGGCAGTTGAAAATACGGTGGAAATTACGAACTACGAAGAACCTAAAAGCCCGAACTTGTTAACAAATATGACGTTATTTCTGCCATTCGTTGCTTTTGTATTCCTTCACGTGGGACAATGGATGTATCTATTGAACATGCCGCTGTTTGTCACGGGCTATCTCGGAGAAGCGGACAGTGCTGTCGGAATACTCGCCAGTCTGTGCGCAGGACTCGAAGTGCCCCTCATGATCTTTATGGGTTATGTGGCATCGCGCGTTTCATCGAAGACACTCTTAATTATTGCCGGATTTATCGGCAGCATGTACTTTTTATCGATTGGAATATTTGAAAGCTACACGATGATGCTGATCGGACAGCTGCCATTGGCACTATTCTTAGCAATACTGCTCGGCCTCGGAATCAGTTATTTCCAGGATTTATTGCCGCAGTTCCCCGGATACGCATCGACACTTTTCGCAAACGCAATGATTGTCGGCCAGCTGGTAGGTAACCTGCTCGGCGGTATCGCAAATGATACACTGGGTGTAGAAAACTCATTCTATATCAGCGGTGCATTTTTATTTATAGCATTTATACTGTTCTTCTTTACTAAGAAGGAAGTTACAAAAGGAGAAATTTGATGGACATTATTTTATGGCTCATTGTTTTTGTTACATTTATACTGGGTTTCGCTGGAATAATATATCCGGTAGTACCTTCAGTCCTTATGTTCTGGGTCGGATTTTTAGTATATAACTTTTTCATCGGCGACGAACTCTCATGGATGTTCTGGGTCATCGCAGCAGCGCTGACTATCGTAGCACTCATCAGTGACGTTGCAGCAAACAGCTACTTCGTTAAAAAATTCGGAGGCAGCAAAAGAGGCGAATGGGCAGCGATAATCGGTGCCATTATCGGGATGTTTGTCTACCCGCCGTTCGGTGTCCTCTTCGTACCATTTATCTTCGTATTCGTAGTCGAATTCATACAGATAAAAGATATGAACAAAGCACTGAAAGCATCAGTAGGCTCGTTTCTGGCATTTATATCGAGCGCAATCTTCGATATAATTATTTACATCTTCCTGATTATCTTCTTCCTGCTGGATGTATTTTTATATTAATTGTTAACACCCGCCCCTCGGTTGAGGCGCGGGTGTTTTTTTGGATTTATGACTGTCGGAACCCTTCACGAGATTGGAGAGGGGATCCAGAGTCAGTTGGAACCCGGACCCTGACCCAAAACAAAAAAGAACCACGCACGAGGCGGGGTTCTCAATTACTACTTCTCAGTTTTTGTATATTCAGCTTTGTCTTCTGTTGCTGCGTCTTCACCTTCGTCATCGAGTATTTCACGGACGTTGTACATTTCGTACTGCGGGTCGTGTTTTCCTCTTTGAATGTCTAATGCGTAGTGACATGCAACATTGTGGAA
>CANRKV010000190.1 GCA_947631305.1 uncultured Jeotgalicoccus sp. | reverse complement strand
ATTGCCGCGCAGCATAAAGTCTTTAAATTCCTGCCACATAAAATAACCTCCTATAATTTGATGAATCACTAACTTTAATTATAATACAGTAAAAATAACTGATTTCAAGTGTTATTTTACATATTAATGTTATCTTAACACAACTGGCATCGAACAAATCATTCATAATGTTTAGTTATGAATGTTATACTTGTAGATAATTAAATGTTATTCTTATATCAAGCTTATTCATATCACAAGTTTCGATGAAAGCATTTACTTTATATTGAGAGTAAGTATACAATTAGGATGACTAAATTTAGAGGGGGCTTTTAATGATGTCAAAGAACGTTAAAGACAATTCTCGTCAGACATTATCAGTGAATGGTAAAGATTATACTTATTACAGCTTGCAGTCACTAGCAGATTCAGGCATGAGCAAGTCTGAGAACTTGCCGTATTCAATCCGTGTATTACTGGAGTCAGTATTGAGACAGTATGACGGCAGTGTTATCAACGATAACCACATTGAAGCATTAGCAAATTGGGATAAAGGGGAAATTAAAGGTAAAGAAGTTCCATTTAAACCTTCCCGCGTAATTCTGCAGGATTTCACAGGGGTTCCTGCTGTTGTTGACCTTGCTTCACTGCGTACAGCAATGGAAGCAGTAGGCGGAGACGTTCAGAAAATCAACCCTGAAGTACCGGTTGACTTAGTAATTGACCACTCGGTACAAGTTGATGAGTACGGCAGCACGAGTGCATTACAGAAAAACATGGATCTTGAGTTCGAGCGTAACATGGAGCGTTATGAGTTCCTTCGCTGGGCGACTAAAGCGTTCGATAACTACCAGGCTGTTCCGCCTGCAACAGGTATCGTTCACCAGGTTAACCTTGAGTATCTTGCAAACGTAGTACACGCAAGAGAAGAAGATGGTAAACAGGTTCTTTTCCCGGATACATTAGTAGGTACTGACTCTCATACGACGATGATCAACGGTCTCGGCGTTCTTGGATGGGGTGTCGGCGGTATCGAAGCTGAAGCAAGTATGCTTGGACAGCCTTCATACTTCCCGGTTCCTGAAGTTATCGGTGTACGTATGACTAACTCATTACCGGAAGGTACAACTGCAACAGACCTTGCTTTAAAAGTAACTGAGGTTCTTAGAAAGAAAGGCGTTGTAGGTAAATTTGTAGAGTTCTTCGGACAAGGGGTAACAGAATTACCGCTTGCTGACCGCGCAACAATCGCAAACATGGCACCTGAATACGGTGCAACTTGCGGATTCTTCGCAGTTGACGATGAAACGCTTGATTACATGAGACTGACAGGACGCGACGCAGATCACATCGAAGTTGTACGCGAATACCTGAAAGAAAACAACTTATTCTTCGATCCGGCAGTAGAACCAACTTATACTGACGTTGTTGAAGTTGACTTATCGACAGTTGAATCATCTCTTGCTGGACCAAAACGTCCACAGGATTTAATCAGCCTGTCAAATATGAAAGAAGAATACAAAAAATCAGTTACAGCTCCAAGCGGTAACCACGGCCACGGCTTAACTGAAGAAGAATTCGGTAAAACAGGTACTGTGAAGTACAACGACGGCGAAGAGCAGGAACTTAAAACAGGTGACCTTGTAATCGCTGCAATCACTTCATGTACGAACACATCTAACCCGTACGTTATGTTAGGTGCCGGTTTAATTGCTAAAAAAGCAGTTGAAAAAGGACTGACTGTACCGAAATACGTTAAGACTTCATTAGCACCGGGTTCTAAAGTTGTTACAGGATACCTTGAAGATGCAGGTCTTCAGCCATACCTTGATCAGCTTGGATTCAACCTAGTTGGTTACGGCTGTACTACATGTATCGGTAACTCAGGTCCATTACGTCCTGAAGTAACGAAAACAATCGTTGATGACGATATGTTAGTATCATCTGTACTTTCAGGTAACCGTAACTTTGAAGGACGTATTCACCCATTAGTTAAAGCGAACTACTTAGCTTCGCCTCAGCTTGTTGTGGCATACGCACTTGCAGGTACTGTTGATATCGATCTTCGTACTGAGCCGTTAGGCCAGGACAAAGACGGTAACGATGTATTCATGAAAGATATCTGGCCTTCAATTAAAGAGGTTAGAGACACAGTAATGTCTACAGTTACACCTGAATTATTCAGAAAAGAATACGAAACAGTATTTGATTCAAACGAAACTTGGAATAACATTGAAGTGACTGACGCACCGTTATACGATTTCGGTGACGAATCAACATATATCCAAAACCCGTCATTCTTCCAGAACTTATCTAAAGAAGCAGGTACAATCGAGCCGTTAAACGGTCTGCGTGTACTTGGTAAATTTGGAGATTCTGTAACGACTGACCACATTTCACCAGCAGGTGCGATCGGTAAAGATACGCCGGCAGGTAAATGGTTAATCGAACAGGGCGTGTCACCACGTGACTTTAACTCTTACGGTTCACGCCGCGGTAACCACGAAGTAATGGTACGCGGAACATTCGCTAACATCCGCATCCGTAACGAAATTGCTCCGGGTACAGAAGGCGGATTCACAACTTACTGGCCGACTGGCGAAGTGACAAGCATCTATGAAGCATCAGAGAAATACCTTGAAGAAGGTACAGGCCTGATGATCGTAGCCGGCGACGACTACGGCATGGGATCAAGCCGTGACTGGGCTGCCAAAGGAACAAACTTACTGGGTGTTAAAGCAGTATTAGCTGCAAGCTACGAGCGTATTCACCGTTCAAACTTAGTGATGATGGGTGTTCTGCCATTACAATTTGTTAACGGCGAAAACGCTGAAGACCACGGACTTGACGGTTCTGAAAGCTTCGATATTAATATCGATGAAAGTGTTACAGCTGGAGAAGTTATCGATGTTGTTGCGACGAAACAAAACGGCGACAAAGTTAACATTAAAGCTAAAGTGCGCTTTGACTCAGATGTTGAAGCAGACTACTACAGACACGGCGGTATTTTACAGCTTGTGCTTCGTAAGAAGATTGCATCAGCTTAATAAGAATCTAAAAACAGATTTAAAAAAATCCATCAAAGCATCGCTTTGATGGATTTATATTTTGAGCGGCTTTAAAATTAGTGGGGAGTCTCATCCGGCTGATAAATGACTATTAACCGCATGACGACATCACATCGGGTCGAATATAGTGCTTCAACCGCGTGAAGACACAAGAAGAACAACCACACAAAACATACCCAGCACTTAAAACATTCAACAAAAAACGACCTGAATACTTC
>CANRKV010000189.1 GCA_947631305.1 uncultured Jeotgalicoccus sp. | reverse complement strand
CATATGCTCAATAAGCACATGTCAGGGCTGTCGTATAACAATCCGGCACCGCATATCAGGAATTCAGAGGAAGAGCGCTTAAGAACTGAAAATGAATTGAAACGCCGTATGAAAGCAGTACTCGGCCAGAAGACAGAACGTCTCGCCGGCAATATTAATGTGCTTGAATCAGTCAGCCCCGTACAAATATTAAAAAGAGGCTATTCTTATACGACGTTTAATAATAAAATAGTAACGGAAGCAGAAAACTTAAATGTTGGCGATATTATTGAAACATCATTCAATCGAGGCACAGTCAGCGCTAAAGTGACAGAGGTGAATACAGATGACTAAAAACGATCAGACTTTTGAAATGAAAATGACGAGATTGGAAACAATCGTTAAATCACTCGACGAAGAGGAAGTATCCCTCGAAAAGTCGCTGGAACTTTATCAGGAAGGCATTAAGCTTTCACAGGAGTGCGACAATATACTTAAGAACGCAGAATTGAAAGTGGAAGAGCTCAATAAGGACACTGATAACGATGAAGAATAACATATCGTACATCGATAAAGTGAAGTCTCATATATTAGCGCACCTTAAAACGTATCAGCATTCCGAAACGATTTACAATGCGAGTAAATATTCCGTTGAAGCCGGCGGCAAAGGACTCCGTCCGCTGCTGTTATTTACTGCGCTTGAAGCGCTGAATACGGATGTTTCTAAAGGTGTCAGTGCGGCGTCCGCGATAGAGATGATTCATACTTATTCTCTTATTCACGATGATTTGCCGGCGATGGACAACGATGATTTAAGACGCGGTAAACCGACGAATCATATCGTCTTCGGTGAAGGTACAGCAATTCTTGCAGGGGACAATCTGCTTAATGAAAGTTTTAATGTGATTGCTAAAGATAAGGATTTATCGGCAGAAGTCAGAATTAAACTCGTTGAAACGATTGCTTCTGCCAGTGGCCAGTCAGGCATGATCAGCGGCCAGATGCTCGATATTGAAGCGGAAGAGCGTCCGACGTCACTCGAAGAACTGGAAACAATTCACGCTTATAAAACAGGTGCGCTCATAACAGCACCGGTAACTGCAGCGTGTATTATTGCCGAAGCGGTACCTGAAGTTACCGGCAGTCTTCAAAAATTCAGTGAAGTCATCGGTGTCTTATTCCAGATTAAAGATGATATTTTAGATATTGAAGGCAATCCGGAAATTACCGGTAAGAACATAGGCAGCGATGCGAAAAAAGGCAAAGTAACCTACGTCAGCGAACTGGGACTTGAAGGTGCCAAAACAGCATTGCAGCAAAAAGAAGCAGAGGCATCCAGAATTCTGGACAGCCTGGATGAATTAATAGAGACCGCGGGATTACGTAAAATCGTTCAGATGTTTGCTGAAAGAGACCAATGATAATTCATATATCAGTATGAATTATCATTTTTCTTTTTTGTCGGAACAGTATAGTGTTATAATTATTAATAGTAAAATTAAAGGTGGTTGCTATATGAATATATATAGTATTGACGAGCCATCATTTTTGAAAAACTCAAATGAAGAAGAGCTCGTACAGCTAGCAAGTGACGTAAGAGAATTTCTCATCGAGTCATGTGCAGTAACAGGCGGCCACATCGGAGCAAACTTAGGTGTTGTTGAATTGACAATCGCACTTCATAAGTACTTTGATTCACCGACTGATAAACTGATTTTCGATGTAGGGCACCAGGCATATATACACAAAATATTAACGGGCAGAAGTGCAGATTTTGCAACGCTCAGACAATATAAAGGAATGTGCGGATTTCCTAAAATGCGCGAAAGTGAACATGATGTATGGGAAGCGGGCCATTCATCAACTTCGCTGTCTGCAGCAATGGGGTTCGCAAAAGCCCGCGATATTAAAGGTGAAAAAAATCACGTAGTACCGATTATCGGCGACGGTGCACTGACAGGCGGAATGGCCCTTGAAGCGCTGAACCATATCGGCAGCGATAAGACGAACATGACGATTATTTTAAACGATAACGAAATGAGTATCGCACCAAACGTCGGAGCGCTGCATAATATGCTCGGGCGCATGAGAACAAATACACAGTACAATAAATTTAAACACGGTGCTGAAGGGTTATCGAGCGTCTGCCGCAGGTTGGCACAACGCTTCGTGATCTGGCAGACCGTTTTAAAGACAGTACCAAGTATATGTTTGTCGACGGTATTTTCTTTGAAGAACTCGGTATTAAATATATCGGTCCGGTCGACGGTCATAATTTTGAAGACCTCGGCGCTGCGATTAAAACATCCAAAGAATATGACGGTCCGGTCATTATTCACGTGATTACGAAAAAAGGTAAAGGCTATCATCCTGCAGAGCACGATAAACTTGGTATCTGGCACGGTCTCGGACCGTATAAAATTGATACCGGTGAAGTACTCGGCACGAAGAAAACCGAATCATGGAGCGCATTTATGTCTAATACAGTATTAGACCGTGCTCACAAAGACGAAACGATTGTTGCTATGACACCGGCGATGCCTGTCGGCAGCAAGCTCACTAAGTTCCAGAATGAACTGCCGGATCGTTTCTTTGATACAGGCATTGCCGAACAGCATGCAGTTACAATGTCAGCAGGCATGGCAGCTGCAGGTATGAAACCGTACCTTGCAATCTATTCGACATTCCTGCAGCGCGGTTACGATCAGCTCCTGCACGACGTCGACAGACAAAACCTCGACGTACTCCTAGGCATAGACCGCAGCGGTCTTGTCGGCGCAGACGGTGAAACTCACCAGGGTGTATTCGATATCAGCTTTATCGCACCTCTCCCGAACATCACTTTAATGATGCCGAGAGACGAAAAAGAAGCTGAAATGATGATCGATTTATCATTCGCTACAGCTGGACCGATGGCGATTCGTTATCCTAGAGGCAATGTACTCGGCATCGATATGAATGAAAACCGTGAGCCCCTTAAAATAGGCAGCTGGGAAGTGCTCCGTGAAGGTACGGATGCAGCATTAATCTCATACGGTCCGACACTGGAGACTGTTATGGCAGCAGCAGATGCACTTGCCAAAGACGGCATTGGAGTTAAAGTGATTAATGCACGCTTTATTAAACCGCTTGATAACACTATGCTTAATTCATTTGGAGAGAGCGGTATACCTGTATTTGTTATTGAAGAAGCAATGCTTACAGGCGGTCTCGGCAGTATGATTTCCACTTATATGAATGATGAGTTATATACGAATAAAATTCAGCGTCTTGGTATCGATAATGA
>CANRKV010000188.1 GCA_947631305.1 uncultured Jeotgalicoccus sp. | reverse complement strand
TTATCGCTGATACGTTTCGTTGCCTTGTCAAAAATGTTTTCTTTGAACAGACAGATGGCACCGCTGTTTTTATATCCGGTCGACAAGCCGGCTTCTTTTTCCAGCGTGCTGATAAACTCCGGATAATAATGAGCGCTTTTTGTTACAAGGCGGTACCATTTTTTATTGCGGCGCTGGCTGATCCATGGACAGACAATTCCTGCCGAAGCAAAAGTTGCCTGGCCTTTATCGTTACGATCGTAAATCGTCACGCTGTTTCCAAGTTTGACGAGATGGTAGCCGATTGAAGCGCCGGCAAGACCGCCGCCGATAATCGTTATATTCATTAAATCACTCCTGTGTTATGGCTGTTATAATTATGATATGTTAATTACAGACGAATAAGAAAGAGGCATGTACATGGACAAGCTCGAACTGAATATTTTTGAGAATAAATCTGCATTAAAGAGCATATCATGGATTCAAATTCTGGTAATGATCGGCACGTTTATAGTGCTGTATTTACTTGAAGGATTTGTTATTCACCCGACGGGCAGTGCACTTGTCGGCAGAGAACAATTTGGTATTGTCGGTGCAGTATTTTTTATTATCGCACTATTTTTTATTATTATCATCGTTCACGAGGCGATTCACGGTATCTTTTTTAAAGTTTTTAATCCAAAGGGCAAAGTGAAATTCGGATTTAAAGCGGGAATGGCTTATGCCACATCACCAGGCACCGTGTATTCAAGAGGACAGTTTTTTATCATTATCGTTATGCCGTTTGTGATTTTAACAGCAGTAATGATGACAATGATGTTTATGCTGCCGAATCCGGCATATAAATACTACATCGCCCTGCATACGGGTGCGTGTGCGGGAGATTTCTACTACCTGTATCTGATATTAAAACACAAGCATCTGTCATATGCTGTAGATACGGAAGTCGGCATGAGCTTATACGAAACTAAGGAACAAACAATTTAATATGTAGAACGTGTGTTCGTTATTTGGTATAATGAATGTGGGTGAAGACGATGGAAAAACGAATCATTCATATAGATATGGACGCATTTTATGCTCAGGTGGAGCAGTACGATAATCCTGAATTAAGAGGGAAACCTGTAATCGTAGGCGGACGCTCATTTAACAGAGGCGTCGTTGCGACAGCGAGCTATGAGGCCCGTAAATTTGGCGTGCATTCGGCGATGCCGACGAAAACTGCTCATAAACTGTGTCCTGACGGTATTTTTGTCCATCCCCGTTTTGAACGGTATAAAGAAATTTCAGCCCAGGTCAGGGAAATATTTTTGAGTTACACGGAACTGATAGAACCGCTGAGCCTGGATGAAGCATACCTTGATATTACAGAACTCGTCAGCAAAGAAACATCCTCAAGAGAAATTGCATTATCCATTCAAAGTGATATTTTTGAAAAAACGGGTCTGACATCAAGCAGCGGTATTTCATATAATAAATACCTTGCGAAAATTGCTTCAGGCATGAATAAACCGAGAGCTACGACAGTTATACATTACGATAATGTCCTAGAAATACTGCATGAACTGCCGATCGGGAAATTCCCTGGTGTCGGCAAAGTGACCGAGGAAAAAATGGTCGGCATGGGAATTAAAACAGGTAAAAATCTATATGATATAAATAAAAATGATTTAATATTAAAGTTCGGTAAACGCGGTGAAAGTTTATATAATAAAGCGCGGGGTATCGGCACAAATGAATTAACCGTGCAGCGTGAAAGAAAATCGGTTGGTAAAGAAACAACGTTTAACTACGACCGGAACGACGATAAAGAGATATTAGCTGTGCTGGAAGACCTGTCGAAGAAAGTCAGTACAAGGCTTGATGATAAAGAACTGGCAGGCAGAGTAGTGACGGTAAAAATTAAAACCGGTGACTTCGAAGCGCACTCGAAACAAATGATGACGATGGACCCCGTGTTTAAAGGGGATGACATTTATCATTATGCATACAATCTGTATCATGAAGTGAAAGAACAGGATGTGCCGATACGTTTAATCGGAGTGACAGTTTCAGGAATCGAACAGCGGCTCTACAGAAATATGACCATATATGATTTTATAATGTAGCAACTTTGTTATACTGTTAAATAAGACTAAAAGTAAGAAGGTATAAATAATGATAGTAAAAACACAGGAAGAACTAACAAAATTAGAAGAAATCGGCCAAATATGCGGTCGCGTATTAAAAGCGACTGTTGAACATGCGAAAGTAGGCATGACAACGAAAGAACTCGATGACTATGCAGGAAAACTGCTTGAAGAATACGGTGCAAAAAGTGCTCCAATCAGCGAGTATGACTTCCCGGGATACACATGTATCAGCATCAATGAAGAAGTGGCGCACGGAATACCAGGCCCTCGTAAAATTAAAGATGGAGACATTGTTAACGTCGATGTTTCAGCAGTAAAAGACGGATATTATTCAGATACGGGGATTTCATTTATCGCCGGAGAGAATGATGATCCGTTAAAACAAAAAGTGATTGATGTTACAGCAATGGCATTTGAAGAAGCACTGAAGAAAATTAAACCCGGTGCAAAAGTGAGCCAGATTGGCCGTGCAGTATTCAACACTGCACGTCAAAACGATTTGACAGTTATTAAAAACCTGACAGGCCACGGCGTAGGCACAAGCCTGCACGATCAGCCGCAGCACATTATGAATTACTATGATCCCTCAGACAGAACAATCTTAAAAGAGGGAATGGTTATCGCAGTTGAACCATTTATCTCATCAAGAGCAACAATCGTTACAGACGGTAAAGACGACTGGGCATTTGAAACAAAAGACGGCAGCTATGTTGCACAAAAAGAACACACAATTATGGTAACGAGCGAAGGTCCGAAACTGCTTACGAAAATTGAAGACTGAATTTAATTTAAAAACCCTGTGCATCCGTTGGATGTACAGGGTTTTTGGTGTGTGTAGATATTTTTGTGTGCTGCGTAACAATGAGTGCGATTCAAAGTAACGAAGAATGTTTTAAGTCACAATGAACGACGTTCAAAGTGTCGCAGAACGGTTTAAGTAACAATGAGTGCGATTCAAAGTAAAGCAGAATGTTTTAAGTTACAATGAGCATCGCTCATTGATTAGATAAAAATTCATCAGCTATTAAACATAAAGAAAAACAGTGCTGAATGCGAAAACGATTAAAGTAAATAGGACGATTGGAATCCCAGCTTTTATCGCTTTTTCTTTAGGATCCAGATTTTTATTATTTACAAATAGTTCAATCGATAAAGTCATAAAGCT
>CANRKV010000187.1 GCA_947631305.1 uncultured Jeotgalicoccus sp. | reverse complement strand
TCCTAAAAAGTGTTGTTAACTGAAAAATACCATGCATTGTTTTCATAGTCTATTTTGTCGGCTTGAAGCTCCACGCCGAAATACTGTTCAAACAATGACATATCGATCACAATTGCGCGTTCTGTCTCGCTCATCGCTATGCCGTCAGGCAAATCGACGAGTTTTCTGAGAGCTGTGTACAGCGTATCTTCACTGAGCGGCAGCCCCGCTAAATTTAAATCTGTTAAGTGGATAATAATATTCTCACCATTGACGACCGGTTCACCGGCAATACTCGAATTAATGGAAAATCCGAGCAGCTGCTGTTCAATATCAACATCGATGCCGTCTGTATTTATATTAACAGTAAATTCGTCATATGGAATATTATCATTAATCAGCGTTTCAATCGTACTGTTGGTTAAAATAAACTCAAGTTCCTGTGTCTCTTCAGGCGGCTCGTTCCCGCTCGTCTGTTCATAAGACTGATTGAAGAATAAGGCAATGACGAGCACAACAGCGATATTAACCGCCAGCAATATGAAGAATAAAATCATCCATATATTTTTCTGCATAGGTTACAGCTCTCTTGTCAGGTGCAGGAACTTATGAGGATAACGGTTTTTATCGTCTACAGTACCCTCTTCTGATGATTCGATCGCCCAGTCGTTTAAATCATAAGCCGGGAAAAATGTGTCGCCGGCAAATGTTTCTTGAATGACTGTAATATACATTTCATCGACCAGATGCATTGTCTGCTCATAGATTGTATTGCCGCCGAATATAAATACTTTGCCGGGAAGTTCTTTAATGTCATCGATTGAATGAATGACATCAACGCCTTCAGCTTTAAAGTTTTTATTTGTCGTTAAGACCACATTTCTGCGGTTGGGAAGTGGACGTCCGAGCGTTTCAAATGTCTTTCGTCCCATAACTATTGTATTCCCTGTCGTGTGTTTTTTTAATCCTTTTAAGTCTGCAGGCAGGCTCCACGGCATGTCGCCGTTAAAGCCGATAACGTTCTGATTCGCGTGTGCAACTATTAAAGATACCATCAGTGTCCTCCTATACTGCAATCGGTGCTTTGATTGCCGGGTGGGATTCGTAGCCAGCTATTTCGAAGTCTTCGTATTCAAGTTCGAACATCGATTTATCCGAGTTAATTTTAAGTTCCGGTGCATCATAGCTCGTCCGTGACAGCTGTGTGTTTACCGCATCGAAATGATTTGAGTAAATGTGCGCGTCGCCGATCGTATGCACGAACTCGCCTGGTTTTAAGCCGCATTCTCTTGCAACGAGTGCAAGGAGCAGGCTGTAGCTGGCGATATTAAATGGAATACCTAAGAAAATATCACCGCTACGCTGATAGAGCTGCAGGCTTAACGTACCGTCAGCCACGTAAAACTGGAACAGCGTATGGCACGGCGGCAGCGCCATCGTTTCGATTTCTGCGGGATTCCACGCACTGACAATGTGGCGTCGTGAGTCCGGTTTGTTTTTAATGCCGTCGATCAGATTTTCGATCTGGTCGATCACTTCACCGTTAGGTCCGACCCAGTGGCGCCACTGTTTGCCGTAGACGTTGCCGAGCGTACCGAATTTTTTGCTGAATGCATCATCGTTTAATACTTGTTCTTTAAACGATTTCATTTCAGCTTTGTACTGTTCGTTAAATTCTTCATCTTCAAGCGCACGGTGACCAAAGTTTGTCATGTCGGGACCGGTGTAATCTTCCGACTCGACATATTTTTTAAATGCCCATTCGTTCCATATATTATTATTGTACTGAAGGAGATACTTAATATTCGTATCACCGCGGAGGAACCATATCAGCTCAGTTGCCACGAGTTTAAATGAGACTTTTTTAGTCGTTAACAGCGGAAATCCTTCATTTAAATCAAAACGCATCTGATGACCGAAGACGGATTTAGTACCTGTATTCGTACGGTCAGTCTTCGTTGTACCCTCGACAATTACGCGGTTCATCAGGTCGTGATAGGCATTATCAAATGAATTCATTAAAATCACCCTTTTCTTTTATAATGTACTTCTATATAATTAGTATTAATCAGAAGAGAATCTTATTGTGATCGGAGTGTTCAGAATGGAAATTTTATTCACAGTCGGTTTGACTTTACTTGCAGGCTACATGATTACAATGTGCATTTACGAGTAAGCAAATATTTAGTAAAAAAAGGAAAGGGTGCGCCCTTTCCTTTTTTATTTTGCACAATATTCGTCAAAATCTGCTTTCAGATCCATCATAATATCTTCAATTGTTCTATTTTCAATATTTTCCCGCGCTGTAAATGACACGAGTTTATCGCCTTTAAATAGAGCGAATGACGGACTTGATGGCGCAGCCTCAATATATTGGCGCATCGCTTCAGTAGCGGGACGCTCCTGTCCTGCAAATACAGTTGCCAGACGGTCCGGTTTCACCGGGTTCTGGTTTGTCACTGTTACGGCAGCAGGTCTTGCCAGACCCGCCGCACAGCCGCAGACGCTGTTAATAACGACAAATGTCGTTTCGTCTTCTTTAGTATTCTTCATAAAGTCATGGACACCTTCAGGTGTCGTTAACTCACTAAAATCGTAATTCGTCAGTTCCTGTCTCATAGGTTCTGCAATTTCTTTCATATATGCTTGATATGCATCCATGTTTATCGCTCCCTGTTCTGCATTTGTTTCCACACGCTGCCGAGTGCATCTTCACCCTGTTCAATGCGGGCGATTGCTATTTCAATCTGCAGCCTTACGTCGTACTGCGGATCATTCTGATGTGCTTTTAAGACTTCCAGGCTCGTTTCATCACCGGTTTCGTAGATGAACATTGCCGCACGCCAGCGGACAATCGGATTTTTATCGCCGAGTGCTGTATACATATCATCCAGTCCTTCTTTAAATCCAAGGTCACTGTATGCATCAGCCGCTGTTCTTCTGACCGGAATTGCGCGGTCACCCATTGCAATTTTTAAATATTTAAGAGTTTCCGGAACTTCAATCATTGCAAGCAAGCTGACACTCATGCGTCTGACCTGCATTTTCTCATCATGAAGTGCGTGTGCCAGGAGCGGATAATCGCTCTCAGCTGGTGTATCGAAATGATTAAGCATGTAGAGGCGCTCTTTCCAATCCTCTGTATTTTTAAACTCATCAAGAGAGACTTTAAAGTATTTCATCGGTGCCGGCTGCACGCGGTTTTTTGCTTCAGCCACGAGTTCATTAAGAACCTCATCAGGGTACAGTGCTTCAATTTCCTCGATGACTTCAGTAAATACGTCTTCCGGTGAACCGTAACGTGT
>CANRKV010000186.1 GCA_947631305.1 uncultured Jeotgalicoccus sp. | reverse complement strand
GGAGTAATCATCTTTAAACATGTTATAATATGACTATTCAATTTATGTAAAAGCAGAGGTAGATTTTAATGGAAAGACTGAAAGTAATGGGTATTTTAAACACTACGCCGGATTCATTCAGCGATGGCGGTAAATACAACTCGGTCGATGCGGCTGTGAGACGTGCACTTAGCATGGTCGAAGAGGGTGTTGATATTATTGATGTCGGCGGATATTCAACTCGTCCCGGTGGTTATACTGAAATTACTGTTGAGACGGAAATTGAACGCACAGTACCCGTAGTAAAAGCGCTAAGAGAAGCGGGTGTAACTGTTGATATTTCAGTCGATACGTTCAGAAGTGAAGTGGCGCGTGCAGTACTTGAAGCAGGTGCGACGATGATTAATGATCAATGGCGCGGTATTTTCGATGAAAAAATACTGGATGTCGTTGCTGAATTTGATGCACCGATTTTTTTGATGCACAATAATGATCACAGCACTTATGAAAATGTAACGGTCGACATGATCAGAGAGCTGCAAGAGTCAGCCGAACTTGCATTAAAACACGGTGTTAAAAAAGAAAATATCTGGCTGGATCCGGGTATTGGATTTGTTAAATCAAGAGAAGAAGATATAGAAGTGATGAGGAACCTTGATCAGCTTACAGCTGAAGGTTATCCGGTACTTCTTGCAACCAGCAGAAAGCGCACGGTCAAAGAACTGATCGGCGGAGAAACTGATGCTGACGACCGTGATGCAGGTACGCTTGCAACGACAATTATCGGAATTGAAGCAGGCGTTAAAGCGGTCAGGGTTCACAATGTGAAGATGAACCGTCAGGCAGCAGATGTCTACATGAAATTAAAAGGTGATCTTAATGGATAAAATTCATATTAACGGAATAAAAACATATGCGTATCACGGTGCAATTCAGGAAGAACGTGTACTTGGACAGTATTTTATTACCGACCTTGTGCTGCACGTGGATTTAACGAACGCATCAAAAACTGATGATCTGTCGGAAACTGTACACTACGGTGAAGTTTATAATCTGGTGGAAGAGATTGTTAAGGGCGAACCGGTAAGTTTAATCGAACGTCTGGCGGGGAAAATCAATGCGGAATTATTTGACCGGTATGATAAAATAATAGAGGTAGAAACAACTATTACTAAACCTAATCCACCAATAGATGGAAATTATGACAGCGTGGCAATTACGCTGCAAGGAAAGCGGGAAACATCATGGCAATAGCTTATCTCGGACTCGGAAGCAATATCGGCGACAGAGAAGACAGCTTAAAAAATGCAATTGCTAAATTATCCGAAGTACCGGGTATAGAAGTGACGAAAATTTCATCTCAGTATGAAACAAAACCGTATGGCAAAACAGATCAGCCTGACTTTGTGAATATGGCGATAGAAGTGGATACGAACTTAACTCCGCTTGATTTACTGGAGACAGTGCTCCGTGTCGAGCATGAACTCGGACGTATCAGAACAGAAGTGTGGGGCCCGAGGAGTATCGATATCGATGTGCTGCTGTACGAAGATCTTGAGCTGCAGTTAACAGACTTAAAAGTACCGCATCCGGAAATGCACCTGCGTTCATTCGTTATTGATCCGCTGAATGAAATTGCACCGAAAAGAGAACATCCGTCATTGCATATGACAGTGGAAAAAATTAAAGAGAAGTTAGATAAAAGTCAGTCAGCCGAGTGACTTTAATAAAAATATATTATTACAACATATATAGGAGTGGAGTATAGTGAGTGAAGAACTTAATGACCAATTAGCTGTCCGCCGCGAGAAAATGCAGCACTTAAGAGACCAGGGGATGGATCCGTTTGGTAAACGATTCGAACGTCTGGCATATACAGAAGAACTCAGCGCCGACTGGGATGAGTTTTCAAAAGAAGAGCTTGAAGAAAAAGAAAATGAATCGGTAACAGCAATTGCCGGCCGTATTATGACTAAACGCGGTAAAGGTAAAGCCGGTTTCGCACACATCCAGGACATTACTGGCCAGATTCAGATCTATGTCAGAAAAGACCAGATTGGCGACGAAGCATTTGAAGTTTGGAATCAGGCAGACCTTGGAGATTTCGTTGGAATTAAAGGACCGATGTTTAAAACAAACACGGGAGAACTTTCTATTAAGCCGACTGAATTTACGCTGCTGACAAAAGCACTTCGTCCGCTGCCGGATAAATATCACGGGCTGAAAGACGTTGAAGAACGCTACCGTAAACGTTACCTTGATTTGATTACAAGTAAAGAATCGAGAGAGACGTTTATCAAACGCAGCAGAATCATTCAGGAAATGCGCAACTATCTCGACAGCATCGGTTTCCTGGAAGTGGAAACACCGATGATGCATTCAATCGCAGGCGGCGCCCAGGCCCGTCCGTTCATCACTCACCATAACGCACTGGACAGAGACTTATTCATGCGCATCGCTTTAGAATTACACTTGAAACGTCTCGTTATCGGCGGTATTGAAAAAGTGTATGAAATCGGCCGCGTATTTAGAAATGAAGGAGTTTCTACACGCCACAACCCTGAGTTTACGATGATGGAATTATACGAAGCATACGCCGACTACAAAGACATTATGAAATTAACTGAGGAAATGGTCGCTTATATCGCTGAGAAAGTAAACGGCACGATGAAAGTGACATACAACGGTGAAGAAATTGACTTAACACCTGAGTGGAAACGCGTGCACATGGTTGATATCGTCAATGAATTTACAGGTGTAAACTTCTACGATATTACAACAGTTGAAGAAGCGAGAGCTGCAGCGAAAGAACATAACGTAGAAATTAACGACAACATGGTTTACGGCCACATTCTGAACGAATTCTTCGAGCAGAAAGTCGAAGAAGAATTAGTGCAGCCGACATTCGTTTACGGTCACCCGGTTGAAATTTCGCCGCTGGCTAAGAAAAACGATGAAGACCCGCGCTTTACTGACCGTTTCGAGCTGTTTATCGTGCGCCGCGAACACGCGAACGCATTTACAGAGCTTAACGATCCAATCGATCAGAGAGAACGCTTTGAATCACAGGTCGCAGAACGTGATGCAGGTAACGACGAAGCCCACGAGATGGACGAAGACTACCTTGAAGCAATGGAATACGGCCTGCCGCCAACAGGCGGACTCGGGATTGGTATCGACCGCTTAGTAATGCTATTGACGGATTCAGCATCAATCAGAGACGTATTATTATTCCCATCAATGCGTGAAAGATAATATATATGTATGGAAACACTGCAATCCTTTAGGGGAGAGCGGTGTTTTTTTAT
>CANRKV010000185.1 GCA_947631305.1 uncultured Jeotgalicoccus sp. | reverse complement strand
TCATACTCTTACACCTTTTCTGAATTCGTTAAATGCATCGACAATCGCTTGTCTTGCATCTTCTTCAAGCGGCAGTAACGGTAAACGCAACTCGTAATCACCATACCCGAGTTCAGCTGTTAATGCTTTAACCGGAATCGGGTTCACGTCGATCTGTACTGCATTAATTACCGGCATCAGTGAAGCGAAACGCTGTCTTGCTGAAACGTCGCCTTCTTTAAGACGTTCGTATACTTCCTGCATTTCACCCGGAATTACGTTGCCGACAACTGAAATTAAGCCTTTGCCGCCGAGCGCGGTGAAGTCTGTTAAGTTGTCATCATTACCGCTGTAGAGAGAAAATTCAGAATCAACAAGGTTTAAAACATTGATTGTATAGTTTAAATCGCCCACTGCATCTTTCAGTGCCACGATATTTTTGTGGCTGCTTAACTCTAGCACCGTTTCAGGATCGATTGACATGCCTGTACGTCCAGGCACGTTATATAAAATAACCGGAAGATTAATACTGTCGGCAATGGCTGTAAAGTGTGCGATTAAACCGCGCTGGTTACTCTTGTTGTAGTAGGGCGTAATCAGCATTACACCGTCAGCGCCTGTTTCTTCTGCGAACATCGATAATTCAATCGAGTGCTGAGTTGAGTTCGTGCCTGTACCTGCAATAACCGGAACACGTCCTGCAGCAGTTTCAACACCAACACGTAACAGTTCTTTAATTTCTTCCGGCGATAAAGTAGGGGATTCGCCTGTCGTGCCGTTAATAATTAAACTCTGAACATTGTTGTCAATTAAATACTCAATGTGGCTCTGAAAAGCATCGTAGTCTACCTGATTGTTTCTAAACGGGGTGGTCATTGCCACGCCGATACCTTCAAAAATCGGACTCATATATAACTACTCCCTTATTTATAATCTATTATCTGTTATCGATTAATGATTTCAAAATCTGCACTGTATTCTGCGCTGCGCCTTTTAGAATATTATCGCCGACACACCATACGTGGAACGTATTTTCCAATGTCGGGTCTTTACGGATACGGCCGACGTAAATTTCGTTCTCGTCTGTCGCTTCAAACGGCGTAGGATAAACACCTTCTGCCGGATTATCCATTAAAACGATATGCGGAATGTTTCTAAATGCATCTCTGACTTCTTCTTCCGTTGCCTCTTTATCTAATGTTACGTTAATCTGCACGCTGTGGCTCGAAATCACCGGAACTCTGACACACGTTGCAGTGACCTGCATGTTATCGTCACCGAGAATTTTCTTCGTCTCATCGATCATTTTGACTTCTTCTTTCGTATAGCCGTCGTCTAAAAATACATCGATCTGCGGAATAACGTTATTGTAAATCGGCTTCGGATACGTCGTCGGTTCAGCGCCTTTTGCACCTTCTTCAAGATCTCTGATACCGCCTGCGCCGGAACCTGATACTGACTGATACGTTGCGTAGTGTACGCGTTTCACGCCGAATTTATCGTATAGAGGTTTTAAAGCGATGACCGACTGGATTGTTGAACAGTTCGGGTTCGCAATAATTTTACGGTTTAATGATGGTGTATTAATTTCCGGAACGATTAAATCGATATCGTCATGCATTCTCCAGAAACTTGAATTGTCGATAACAATTGAACCTGCCGCTTCAAACAGCGGGGCGAACTTTTCACTCGTTGAACCGCCGGCACTCATAATTACATAATCAAAACCGTCTTTCGTTCTGTCCTCAGTTAATTCCTGAACTGTAAATGTTTCACCGTTCACTTCAAGTTCTTTGCCGCTTGAGCGTTTAGAAGAGAAGAGCACCAGTTCGTTATAAGGAATCTTATACTGCGCTACCATTTCGAGCATTTTTGTTCCGACGACACCTGTTGCACCGACAATTGCGAGTTTCATAAAATACAGCCTCCTAGAAGTTTATCTGAATAGAATAATATAAATAAAAAAACAAGCCCGGGTACCGGACTTGTTTTAAATTTATATACAAGCGATGCCCTCCATTATTCTTAACAAATAATGACAAATCCATAGCTCTTAACCGCTAGATCCAACAGCTAACGGCTGCACCGTTAACTATTTCGGCATCTCACCCTTTCGTCATATACACTTTTGCAGAAGTTAAGTATATGAGTACTCTTGATTGATGCGCCTCATCCGTACTATTCAGTTTTTGATGTTGATTGTCATTATACATAACTTAGTATTCAAAGTAAACAGACAATTCCTATTTCTTTATAACACCTTTATCAATCAGGTAATCTTCGTAGCCGATTTCCTTAACGATTGCTTTGTTGTCGCTTAAATCAAGGACTACATTTGAAATTGTATTAATGAACTCAAGGTCATGTGAAGTGAAGATAATTGACCCTTTGAATTTTTTCAGACCGTCGTTGACTGCAGTAATACTTTCCAAGTCAAGGTGGTTAGTCGGCTCATCCATTAAAAGAACGTTCGACTGTGCCAGCATCATTTTACTGAGCATTGCACGGACTTTTTCTCCACCGGATAAGACACTTGCTTTTTTCTTCGCTTCTTCACCGCTGAACAGCATTCTTCCTAAGAAGCCGCGGAGGAACGTTTCAGTCTGTTCTTCAGGCGGAGCGTACTGACGCAGCCATTCAACAAGACTTAAGTCAACGCCTTCAAAGAACTCCGAGTTATCTTTCGGGAAGTAGCTCTGTGAAGTTGTGACACCCCATGTTACTGTTCCAGCATCCGGAGTTATTTCTCCTGCAAGAATACGTAAGAGGGTAGTGCGCTGCAGTTCAGAACCGCCTGTTAAAATTATTTTATCGTTCGGTGACAGTGTGAACGTTAAGTTATCCAGCACTGTTTCGCCGTTAATTGAATGAGTAAGATCTCTTACTGTTAAAAGTTCATTACCGATTTCTCTTTCAGATGTAAAGCCGACGAAAGGATAGCGGCGTGACGATGGTCTAATATCATCCAGCTCAATTTTTTCGAGCATTTTCTTACGGCTCGTTGCCTGTTTTGATTTCGAAGCGTTGGCGCTGAAACGTGCAACGAAGTCTTTAAGCTCTTTAATTTTTTCTTCTTTTTTCTTGTTTTGATCCTGAGACATTTGTAATGCCATCTGGCTTGACTGGTACCAGAAGTCGTAGTTTCCTACATATACCTGGATTTTGCCGAAGTCTAAGTCAGCGATGTGCGTACATACGTTGTTCAGGAAATGTCTGTCGTGGGATACAACAATAACAGTGTTTTCAAAGTTAATCAGGAATTCTTCAAGCCACTGAACTGCTTCGATATCGAGTCCGTTTGTAGGCTCATC
>CANRKV010000184.1 GCA_947631305.1 uncultured Jeotgalicoccus sp. | reverse complement strand
GGCGACGAATGTGCAGATAAGAAAAATCACGGCGGACTTGAAAAAGCATTATTTGCATACAGTCTCGCTCACTACGAAAAATGGCAGCGTGAGCTCGGTAATCCGGAAATTACTGCGGGCGGCAACGGTGAAAACATTGCCGTCATGCATATGGATGAAACGACCGTGCATATCGGCGATATTTACGAATTGGGTGAAGCAGTAATTCAAGTATCACAGCCGCGCCGGCCGTGCTGGAAACCCGCACGCCGTCATCAGGATATCGATTTAGCGAAGAAAATCGAAGATACAGGGCGCACCGGCTGGTATTTCCGTGTGCTTAAAGAAGGGAATATTCAAGCCGGTGATACATTTAAACTGATCGAGCGACCATGTCCGGAATGGACGATTGCCCGGATGAACGAGGTGCTGTATCATAACCGTGATAATATCGGTTTGCTTGAGAACCTGAGGGATTCTGAATTTACACCGCCAAGCTGGAAATCAACGCTCGATAAACTGCTTGCTGGTGAACAAATCGACGACTCAAAAAGACTGTACGGTCCGAATATATAATATAAAAAGGAGAATGGCTGAACTCAGCCATTCTCCTTTTGCTTACTTCTCTGTCATCCACTGCAGAGCTTTCAGGATGCCTTCATCCCAATAAGCATAATCGTGTTCTCCGGGACCTTCTTCATATTTAAATGAAATATCTTTCGAGTCAAGAAATGCTTTAAACTTCAAATTATCTTCATATATAAAATCTTCCGTGCCGCACATCATATATAACTCAGGCAGTCCTTTGATTCCAACATCACTAATACCACCGCTGACAATCTTTTTAATATCGAGAGAAGTGCCGGCGGTAGTATTCACATCACCGATAATGCCGCGCATTTTAAAGTCAGGCCAGTCGTAATTTAACAGGCGTTCAATATCAGTCGCGCTCGACATAAAGCATGCTTTACCGAAGAGTTCAGGCTGTTCAAATGCAGTTTTAATCACTCCAAAACCGCCCATCGAATGGCCGGCAAGGAAATTATCACCGCGTGTTTTCGACAGCGGGAATACCTGATGGGCGTAGTGCCATACTTCAAGTATATGATCAGCATAGCTGTGGCCGTACAGCATATTCGCATAAAAACTGTGGTCGCCGTCCGGTAAAATGACCGCGATGTTATGTTCATTTGCGTAGCGTTCAACGTTTGTAAATCGAAGATATGAATTGTTGTCGCTGCTTAAACCGTGAAGTATCATCACTGACGGCAAGAGGGGAGGCACCGCGTTCATATCATAATGTTCATCCTGTTCCGGCAGTATTAAATTAAAGTGATGATGCTTGCCGAGTGTTTCTGAGAAAAAGTTAATCCGCATTAAAGCCATATAATAATCTCCTTCTATATAAGTTAATAATAAAAAACAGCCCCGCCAGAACGGCAGGACTGAAAACATGTTAATCGTTAACCGTTTGAGCTTTCGGTGTTTTATCGTCGGGATTATAAGTCGGGTCGAGTTTACGTTCCAGGAAGCGGAGCGCGAAGTCGATAATAATCGCGATTAAGGCGATTGGAATTGCACCGGCTAAAATATACACCGTACCGTCAGTCGCGTTCGTACCGCGGATAATTAAATCCGACAGTGTCGGCGCACCGATGAATGAACCGATGGCAACAATACCGATAGCAACGACAAGCGCAATACGGAGTCCGCCAATAATCACTGATAAGGCAAGCGGCAGCTCAATCATGCGCAGTACCTGGTTGCGTGTCATACCCATACTTTTTCCGGCATCGGTAATGTTTTTATCGACACCTGTAATGCCTGAGTACGTATTTTTAATAATCGGCAGAAGTGCGTACAGGAATACCGTCAGAATAACCGTATTCGTGCCGAGTCCCATAACGAGCATTAAAATCGACAGCATCGCAAGGGCGGGAATCGTCTGGATAATATTCGCAATTGTAATCACGACACCTGACAGTTTCGCATAGCGCGCGATAAAAATCCCAATCGGAATACCGACAAGTGCGGCAAACAGCACGCCGTAAATACTCATCAGCAGGTGATCTGTAAACAGGCTCAGCAGGTAGGCGAAGTTGTTGACGAAATAATTATATAAATCCGTTAATAAATTACCTGTCACATTATTCACCTTCCCCTTCAAAGTAGTTGTGTTCTTCTAAAAATTCTTCCGCAACGAGCGCAGGCTCAATACCTTCTTCATCTGAACGGTAGTTTAAGTCCTGCATTGTCTCTGTAGAAATTGTACCTACCAGACGAGATAGCGCATCGTCAATCTCCGGATATTTTTCAATAATTTCATGTGTGGCAAATGGTGATGCATCATACGGCGGGAAGAACTGTAAATCATCTTCCAGGACGACTAAATCATACGCCGGAATACGGCCGTCAGTCGTGTAGCCGAGTGCAAGGTCCAGACTGCCTGTGTTTAAAGCTTCATATACAAGGCTGATCTGCATCGCACGAATGTTGTCGAACGCGAAACCGTAAGCTTCCTGGAAGGCAGGATAGCCGTCACCGGGACGGTTAAACCATGAAGTATCAACGCCGACTGCGAACTCATCCGTATATTCCGCTAAATCTGATGTCGTTTCAAGGTCGTATTCTTCAGCAGTTTCACGCGTTACCATAAAGGCATACGTGTTATCGAAGCCGTAAGAGTCGTAGAATTTCATATCGAATTCTTCATCGAAAGCCCGCTGTGTCTGTTCAAGTGCAACCTCAGGATCGCTTTCCGCGTCTTTGTCCAATACACCTGTAAGCTCAGTGCCGGTATAGCGTACTCCGGATACTTGTGCATCTCCGGACAATAGTGCGTTGTGCTGAATCGTTGATGAACCGAGGTTGTTAATCATCACCGGTTCAATTTCTCCGCCGCTGTAATGTTCAATCATTAAGCGCGACATTTGAGAGACAATCTGTGATTCTGTTGTTGTCATTGATGTGATTGCGATACCATCGCTGGAACTGCTGCTGAGGCCGGGCAGGCTGCACCCGGATAAGACAGTCAGAGATACCAGTGCGACGGCTAATAATTTTTTCATTTGTCTCATGATACTCCTCCTATCGGGATACTTTTAAACCTTTTGGCGTAGCCCATTTTTCTGTCAGCGATAAAATGAAATCTGCAATGAGTGCAAGCAGTGTAACCATAACAGCAGCACTGATAATCAGTTCAGGCTGGTACGAGTTCAGTCCGTTGAAGACAAAGTCTCCAAGTCCGCCAGCACCGATGTAGCTGGCAAGTGTTGCCCATGAAATAACATATACCGATGATAATCTGATGCCGCTTAAAATCAGCGGTATGGCGATCGGCAGTTCGACATTCCATACCAGCTGCATACGTGTCATT
>CANRKV010000183.1 GCA_947631305.1 uncultured Jeotgalicoccus sp. | reverse complement strand
AACCTGATAATATATTCAATCATCGACGACGAATGGCCCGATGTAAAAACGAATTTACTTATTAAACAGCAAAGCTATATGATGGAAACACCAAATACAATTGTAAGTTAATAATATAAATAATATTGAATAGAGATAAGCTGAGCCGGGGACCTTTGAGAGAGGGTTTCCGGTTTTTTTTGTTTTGTATGAAGATGAAGCGCGCTCAAGTTCAACCGCAGATCCCCGGTTGAGGATGAAGTTTGCTCAAGTTCAACCGCAGATCCCCGGTTGAGGATGAAGTATTTTCATCCTCAACCAAAGGCGGGATTCGAGGAGTTTATCGTTTGAAAGACACTCTGAAACCCATACTGTCTGACAAATGCGTTTTTTTCATGAATAAGTGATAACTCCGGCAAAAATCAGCGGCTTATCACCAAAAACGAGTTATCTAAGTTACATATCGCATCCATACCTCACAAAACCGCCCCAAACCGCACCTTTCATTTTTAATTACCATCATTTTCATGATAATATGTAGACAAAGTAGGTGAGGCTTGTGCCGGAAGTATTAGTTGTTGAAGACGAAACGAATTTAGCCCGTTTCATAGAGTTGGAATTAGGTCACGAGGGTTACAATGTGACGCTTGCCGCAGATGGGCAGGAGGGTTTTAATCTGGCGTATGAGAATGACTATGATGTGATTCTGCTGGATTTAATGCTGCCTAAGTTAAATGGCCTTGAGGTATGCAGGCGGCTCAGGAAGTCCAAGGATACGCCGATTATTATTATTACCGCAAAAGGGGATACGTACGATAAAGTCGTCGGTCTCGATTACGGTGCGGATGATTATATCGTGAAGCCGTTTGAGATTGAAGAACTGCTTGCGCGCCTCAGAGTAATTATGCGCCGCAATAAGACGACGGAGACGAATCACGATACGCTCGAGCTGCACGGGATTTCGATTGATACGTCTGCGTATACTGTCGCGATTGACGGTACGCCGATTGAACTGACGAAAACCGAGCATGAGCTCCTGCATCTGCTCGTTAAAAACACGGGCATCGTTATGAAGCGTGAACAGGTTCTCGATATTATCTGGGGCTACGACAGCGAAGTGGAAACGAATGTTGTCGATGTGTACATCAGGTATTTGCGGAATAAATTAAAACCGTTCGAGAAGGATAAACTGATTGAAACTGTCCGCGGCGTCGGGTACGTGATCAGACAATGAATCGTGCGACATCACTCCGCTCGCAGTGGCTGAAATTATCCATTCTTATTATTACGATTACTTATCTTATCTTCAGCTCGCTGTTAATTTACGCGACAAGTGTCTATTTAAAAGACCAGGAGTACCGGTCGGTATCGAGAAGTTTATCGGATGTCAGTACACTGTATGAAAACCAGCCGTTCAACTCGATTACCGAGCGGGATATTTACACGAGCCTGTACGATAATCAGCAGATGGGGCTGTATACGCTGAGCGGGGAAGAGGTTTACCGCTGGCCGATTCGCACCCAGCTGAATATCGATACTGATTTTGAGGCGAACGTGAATCCTGTAATTGAAACAATCAGTATCGACGGCGATGATTTCCTCGTCGGCACCCGCATGCTGCAGTCGGATTACTGGCACGGCTACGTGTCCGTCGTGCACCCGCTGAATGAATATAATACGATTATCCGCATGATGCTGTTCATCGCAACCATTATCGGGTTTTTATCGATTACATTTACGTCGATAATCAGTTACTTCTTCTCAATTCAGATGGTCAAGCCGATCGGCAGATTCACCGGCCAGCTGAAGAAAATTGAGAATCAGGGCTTCGCCGAACGTCTGGATCTGAAGACAAATATTATTGAAACAGATTATATGATTGAGTCGTTTAACAATATGATGGGCGCGCTGGAAGAGTCGTATAATCAGCAGAAACAGTTCGTTGAAGATGCGTCGCACGAGCTGCGGACACCGCTGCAGATTATTCAGGGGCATTTGCAGCTGATTAACCGGTGGGGCAGAAACAGTCCTGAAGTGCTCGATGAATCACTCGGTATTTCAATTGAAGAACTGAAACGTATTAACAAGCTCGTCGAAGAGCTGCTGCTCCTGACGAAAAATGAAGGTACAGATTATATGCAGATTGAAAGTATCAATTTAAACGATGAAATAATGAGCCGCATTGAAAGTCTCGATAAAGTGCATCCGGATTATACATTCGATGCGAAACTTCACAAGGGCAAAATTATGTATCCGATTAATAATTATCATTTTGAACAGATGCTGATTATTTTCCTCGATAATGCGATTAAATTTGATACGGAGCACAAGCATATTACGGTCGCATCAGAACTCAATAGTGACGGCAGTATTGAAATATCGATTACGGACTCAGGCATCGGTATTCCACAAGCTGAAATCGAACAGGTATTCAACAGATTTTACCGGGTCGATAAATCCAGAAGCCGCGATCAGGGCGGAAATGGACTCGGTTTATCGATTGCTCAAAAAATCGTGGAATTATACCGCGGGAAGGTTTGGATTACAAGCGTTGAAGGAAATTCAACAACTGTTCACATAAAATTCCCAAAACCGAAAAATTAACATAGAAAACATTAGTTACAATCTACAATTGCGCTTTCAAGAACACTTGTAAAATGGTAAAATTTTATACGTAAAGAGTATTTAAAAATTATAAAGAGGTGGCAGTACAATGCAACAAAATGAAGTTGAGAATGCTCCTGTAAGATTTGGAACAAATCTAGGTATGATTCTTGAGTATTTTGACATGTACAAAGAAGACCCGGAATCAGTATCTGAAGAAATGCAATTACTATTCGAAAGCATTTCTTCAAATGAAGGAAGTAATACTCGTCAATCGAACCAGGCACTTAGTTCAACAGGCCAGGATAAGATTAAAGGTATTTTACAGTGGTTAAATGACATCAGACAATACGGTCATTTAAAGGCGGACGTCTATCCGGTTTACTCTCCGGAAATTGACAATGCACCTGACTTTGATTTTAACGCCTACGGTTTTTCGGATGCAGATCTTGAAAACCTGCCTGCAAGTATCGTCTCTGAAGCACTTGCTGATAAATTCAGCAATGCGCTTGAAGCAGCACGTTACCTTGAACAAATCTACACTTCACCGTTATCTTATGAGTACACTCATATTAATAACACTGAAGAAAGAGACTGGCTGCGTGATACGATCGAGGGTCTCGGCGAAGTCGAACTTTCCAATGATAAGAAACTTTATCTTTTCAAGGAATTAGTTAAAACTGAAGGTTTTGAAAAATATCTTCATAAAAACTTTGTCGGCGCAAAACGCTTCTCAATTGAAGGGGTAGACTCTCTCGTACCGATGCTCGACCACCTCCTC
>CANRKV010000182.1 GCA_947631305.1 uncultured Jeotgalicoccus sp. | reverse complement strand
TGCAGTAATGGTGCTGAAGCTGAAAATGATAAACCGAATCTTGCTGTTACGACGACATTTATCAATGATATGGTTGCAGTTTTGGAAAAAGACGTAAACGGTTTTAATACGGAAATGATGATACCGGCTGGAGAAGATCCTCACGTTTACGAACCAAAAGCGAGTGACCTGCGTGCACTCGGCAATGCTGACATTACGCTTTATCACGGTTTAAATTTCGAAGGACGCATGAGCACGATTTTAACTGAGGGTGTTTCTGTTACGGAAGATTTCCAGCATGCCCACTTGGAAGAAATGGAAGAAGAGGATGGTACTGTTGCCGATCCGCATTTCTGGTTTGATATTGAGTTATACAAACAGGCATTTACTGCAGTTAAAGATACACTGATTGAATTCAATCCCGATGATGCTGACAGTTATGAAGTGAATTACGAAAATTATATTCAGGAACTGGATGAACTGAATCAGTTTGCAGCAGAACGTATCAATGAAATCCCTGAAGATTCACGGCTGCTGATTACACCGCATGATGCATTTGGCTATCTTGAGAGCAGTTACGATATCGAAGTTCATGCACCTCAAGGGTTTTCAACAGACAGCGAAGTATCAAACAATCAAATTCAGGAAACAGCTGATTTGATTACGAACAATAATATTAAAGCGATATTCGTCGAAACGACAACGAATCCCGACCGCATGTCGCGTCTTCAGGAAATCGTCGCTTCCGAGGGTGGCGAGGTTGAGATTATCAGCGGCGACAGCAGAGAATTATTATCTGATTCACTTGCACCAGAAGGCAATCCGGGCGATACCTACTTAACGATGTACCGCCACAACATTAATATTATTGCCGATCATTTAAAATAAGGAGGATTAACGATGAGTGAATATGCAGTCAGCACAAAAAATTTAAGTGTGGCTTACAGTGATAAGCCTGTTATATGGAAATTAAATATCGATGTGGAAAAAGGCAGCCGCACAGCGATTGTCGGCCCAAATGGTGCCGGCAAATCCACTTTGATTAAAGCAGTAATGAAATTAATCAAACCCGTCTCCGGTAAATCTTATATTGCCGGCAGCACACATAAATCCGCTCTTAAACAAGTGGCTTACGTGCCTCAAAAAGGCGAAGTGAACTGGGACTTTCCCGCAACGGTTTTTGATGTTGTATTAATGGGCCGCTACGTGCATAAAGGATTATTTAAACGTCCTGATAAAAAAGATAAAGACATTGCTTCAGCAGCACTCGAAACGATGAAAATGACGCAGTATAAAGATCGTCAGATTTCTGAGTTATCCGGCGGACAGCGTCAGCGTGTATTTTTAGCACGTGCAATTGCGCATGATGCCAGCATTTATATTATGGATGAACCGCTTCAGGGGATAGACATTACTACTGAAAAGTTAATTATCAGCACGATGAAAAAGCTGCAGGCTGAAGGTAAAACATTTTTAGTCGTGCATCATAATTTGAATACAGTGCCTGATTATTTTAACCGGGTCATTATATTAAACAAGGAAATTATTGCTTCCGGCCCTGTAGAAGAAGTTTGGACCGAAGAGAATATTAACGCGGCTTATTATGAAAAGAGTGATGAACCATGGACATCCTGACGAGTTATTCTTTTATTATCGTCGCGCTCGGCACCATTATTTTATCCGCTGCCGCCGGTGTTGTCGGCTCAATCAGCGTGATAAAAGGGCAGAGCTTAATCGGTGACGCTATCGGGCATGCGACATTTCCCGGCGTCGTGCTCGCATTTATGCTCTTTAACATTATGGAAACATCAGTCCTTGTAGCAGGTGCTGTAATTTTTGGTGTCATTGCTTTTCAACTGATTCACATGATTACCGAATCATCTAAAATATCACTCGACAGCGCACTTGCATTAGTACTATCCGGTTTTTTCGGTCTGGGCATGGCACTTAAAAGTTATGTCCAGGGAAATCCAAACTTCAGCGGTACCCAGGGTATCGATGATTTCATCTTCGGCCAGGCAGCATATATGCTGAAAAGCGATGTATATTTAATTATCGCGGCTTCCGCTGTCAGTCTAATACTGTTCTTTTTATATTATCAGCAGCTTAGAATTTATACTTTTGATCCAATATATGCACGTACTGTCGGCATCAGCATTAAATTTATGAATGTGCTCGTTCTTGCCATGACGATTATGCTGATAGCGGTCGGTTTGAAAGCAGTCGGTGCGGTACTGATTGTTAATATTTTAATCGCCCCTGCGGTTACCGGTACACTGTGGTCAAATAAGTTTAGTGTTGTCCTGGCGATTGCTGCTGTCACCGGCGGGTTATCGGCGTTTATCGGGACATATATCTCAACAGCAATTACCGGTATCGCTACGGGTCCGGCAATTATTCTCGCACTCAGCGTATGTGTGATAATTTCCATGCTCGCTGCCCCTAAAGGTATTCTTGTTAAAAGACATCGTTTAAGAAAGCTGGGTGAAGCAGCATGATAGAAGTATTTGCAGTACTTTTGGTGACCGCCCTCGCTTCCAGTCTGCTCGGCGTCTTTCTCGTCTTAAAAGGCCAGGCAATGACAACCGATGCCATCAGTCATACGATACTGCTCGGCATCGTTATCGCATTTTTTATTACGAATGATCTGCGCTCGCCGCTGTTAATTATCGGAGCCGCAGTGATTGGTCTGATTACTGTCTATTTAATAGAACTCGTAACCGCATCCGGCATGATGAAACAGGACGCTGCCATCGGCATCGTCTTTACCGCATTATTTGCAGCAGCAGTTATTTTAGTATCCCGCTACGCTGATAATGTCCATCTCGATATAGATATCGTGCTGATGGGCCAGGTGCTGTTTGCGCCATTAAATAGAATTGAACTGCTCGGCATCAGTCTGCCGTATGCACTTGTTCAGCTGACCATTGTTTTTCTCATCAATATATTATTCGTCCTTATATTTTATAAGGAATTAAAAGTAACCAGCTTTGACCCGGTCTACGCAGCAGCGGCCGGTATCAGTACGACGTTTATCTACTATATTTTAATGACGCTCGTCTCCGTTACAGCAGTGACAGCATTCGATGCAGTCGGCTCGATACTCGTTATCAGCTTTTTCGTTGCCCCTGCGATAACCGCTTATCTGGTTACGAAACGGTTATCTCATATGATCTGGCTGACATTAATTACAGCAGCTTTCAATAGTCTTTTAGGATGTGCATTCGGATACTTCACAGATATTTCAATATCCGGCAGTGTCGCTTCCGTATCCCTGGTTACCTTTTTAGCAGTCTTCTTTTTCAATAAAAACGGATGGATTCGTAAAACTTTAAAAACCCGCCGTATGCTCAGAAAAATTTAATTTGCCTGTTCATTGAAAGTTCTTCATAATT
>CANRKV010000181.1 GCA_947631305.1 uncultured Jeotgalicoccus sp. | reverse complement strand
TTGGAAATTATCGGCCAGCTGCACGGCACATATATTATTATGCAGAATGAAACCGGCATGTATTTAATGGACCAGCATGCAGCGCAGGAGCGTATCAAATACGAATATATTTATGCGAATATTATTAAAGAAGACGATGGCATTCCGCTGTTAATTCCATATACGTTCGAATTCAGCTTTGATGATGTCATTACCATCGATGAAAAACTCACTGAACTGCAGGAAATCGGTTTTGATATCGAAAAAAGCGGCATGAAGCAGTATACGGTATCCCGTTATCCATCATGGATTAAAGCAAATAATCCGGAAGAGGATATTAACGATTTAATCGAATTTATCTCTCAGACGGATCACTTCGACGTGAATAAGTACCGTGAGGAAATGTCCATTATGATGAGCTGCAAGCAGTCGATTAAAGCGAATCATTATCTCGATAAAAACCAGATGACAGCGCTGCTTGCAGAGCTTGGTAAATGTCATTCACCGTATACGTGCCCGCACGGCCGTCCGGTAATTATTCATATGACGACATATGAAATCGAAAGATTGTTCAACCGAATTATGAAGTAGGGGGACTTGAATTGAAGATATTAAACCGTACGATGAGAAACAAAGGAAGGAGTATTTCAGTGACGCATTACATGCCGGAACGCCCAAAGGCGAGCATCCAGATCCTGCACGGCATGGCGGATCATAAAGCAAGGTATAAAGAGTTTTGCATGTACCTTGCTTTAAATGATATTCACTGCGTGATTCATAACCACAGGGGACACGGCAGCGATGAGAAACTGAGTAATCTCGGCCATTTTAATTCGTTCGATGAGCTGCTTGAAGATGCAAAGATTGTCAGCCGTTCAATGCCTGCGGATATTCCGCATATTGGACTTGGCCATTCGATGGGCTCAATCCTGTTAAGAAGACTTCTTGAAGAGAATATTTATGATGCAGGAATTATCGTCGGTACAGGCAGTAAGGTCAGGTTTTCGGATACGGTGGCGAATGCTTTTATTCAGACGCTGTCAAAACTGATTCCGGGAACGAAGTCACGTATCATTAACAAAATGTCATTTCTCGGCTACGACGGAAATTTTAAAGGCACGGTTAAAAACCGCTGGCTGTCTGCTGATGAACAGCACACTCTCGCATATAATACGGATCCGCATGCCGGTCAGCGCATGAGCGTCAAAGCCCTCGCAGAAATATTGAAAAACATCCGCTACGTTGATTCTTCAAAGTGCATTAAAAATTACAAAGATATCCCTTACTTATTAATCGGCGGCATGGATGATCCATTTTCGCATTTTGGCAGAGATTATGAAATATTGAACTGGCGTCTGCAGAGACAGTTTAAAAATGTTGAAATGGAACTTGTGCCGAATGCCCGTCATGAAGTACTGTTTGAAGAAAACAGAGGCGCGGTATATTCAAACATTGTGAGTTGGGTGGAGAAGTATATTGAAAAGTAAATTACTAATTTTAGTCGGTCCGACAGCAATCGGTAAAACGTCATTATCAATAGACATTGCTAAAAAATTTAATGCTGAAATTATCAGCGGTGATTCGATGCAGGTATATAGAAACATGGATATTGGCACCGGTAAAATTACCGAAGCTGAAATGGATAATATTCCGCATCATATGATTGATATTTTAAATCCGGATGAGACTTTTTCGGTGTCAGACTTTCAAAATCAGGTTGAATATCTCGTGAAAGACATTGAATCACGGGGCAGACTGCCGATGATCGCAGGCGGAACCGGGCATTATATTAAAGCGCTGATTGAAGGATATGAATTCAATGATGAAAATCAGGCGGATATCGACCGTTTAACTGAGGAGTATGAACAGCTGGAAGACGAAGCACTGTTTGCCGAACTCATTAAAATTATACCGGACAGTGATATTCATCCGAATAACCGGAAGAAAATCATCCGGCAGATTGTGAAGTCAAAGCTTGATATACCAGAAAAGAAAGCGTATACACAAAAGCCGAAATATGATACATTCTTAATAGGCCTTACAGCTGACAGAAGTGTGATATACGACCGGATTAATAAACGGGTGACTGAAATGTTTGAAGCGGGGCTTTTAGAAGAGGTAACCGGACTTCAAAATTCCGGGCTGTCAAAAACAGCCGGACAGGCAATCGGGTATAAAGAATTTCTGCCGTACTTCAAGGGGGAAGTTGCATTACCTGACGTGATGGAGCGTATTCAGGCGCATTCACGGCAGTATGCAAAACGGCAGCTGACTTTTTTCCGTAATCAGCTGGATATACATTGGTATGATATCGCACATTCAAACACAGATATAATCTATGAAGATATATATCAATTCTTACAAACAAAAGGGGAGAATTAAATGAATTTGCAAGATTCGTTTTTAGGGGAGTACAAAGAATCAGGGAAGGAAATCACGGTGTTTTTAATGAATGGTTTCCAATTACAGGGGAAAATCAGCGACTACGATAAGTATGTCGTTGAGCTTGATTCAGAAGGTAAAGTTCAAATTATATATAAGCATGCAATCAGCACATTTATACGTGCATAAAAAAAACCGGACATTATGTCCGGTTTTTTATTTACCCTGCTAAATATTTCTCGATATCATCTTCAACATCGAGCGGTGATTTTTGCGGCGCATAGCGTTTAGCCACTTTGCCTTCACGTGTTACTAAAAACTTAGTGAAGTTCCATTTAATCGAATTGGTGATTAATCCGGATTTACCTTCAGTTAAGTATTTAAACAATGGATGAATATTCTCGCCTTTAACATCTATTTTCTCCATTACTTTATATGAAACCCCGTGCTGGTCGCTGTATAAGTCGCGGGCTTCAGTTGCTGAGCAGGGTTCCTGATTCATAAAGTTATTGGAAGGGAAGGCCAGAATTTCAAGGCCGATATCATGATACTTTTTATATAGTTTTTCAAGCTCATGGAGCTGGTTGTTAAAACCGCACTCACTTGCTGTATTGACGATCAAAATTACTTTTCCTTCTAAATCTTTCATCTGTATATGGTCGCCGTCTGCATCCTGTGCAGAGAGATCATAAAATGTCGTTTTCATCTATGATCCTCCTTTCCTGGTCACTTTGCATAATAATGGTTATTATAATATAGCCTTATTAATATAGTTGAAACATGATATTGTAATATTAAACAAAGAAATTGGAGGTGTTTGTCATGGATATGACACATACTGGAATAATTCTTGCGACGAACACTAAACAAAATAAAGATGTGGAGTCGGAAGTGCGGGAGCTTAAAGAGCTCAGCGAATCGATAGGAATAGAAATTATCGGCACGCATGTTCAGAATCGTACATCGATAGACAGAAAGAGCTATGTGGGAAGCGGCTTTTTAGAAGAAGTGAAGATGCAGTATGAAGATATTGACTACTGCATCATCAATGATGAAATCCTTGCGAGTCA
>CANRKV010000180.1 GCA_947631305.1 uncultured Jeotgalicoccus sp. | reverse complement strand
GTTTTCATTAAACATGACCGAGACAATTTTAAACGGGACGTACGGTGACATTGTCGGTATGAATGCGATTATATTAGGCTTGTCTGCAGCGGGCGCGATTTTTGTTATCCCGAATGTGCTCGCGATGTTTTTACTTGGTCTGTATGCAGGCCAGAAGGGCTACTTTAATAATTTACGCGAACATACCGGACTGTTAAGAAAAGTTGCAGTTATCGGAATCGGTGTCGGACTGCCGGTGAAAATATTTACAGGCTACTTAACAACTTACCAGGGACACGATGATGTATTCGTCCAGCTTGCCCAGTTATCGAGCACAATCGGCGGGCCGCTGATGTCACTCGGTTACGTTGCAGCGCTTGCATTAATTTTACTGAAGCTGCCGAAGCTTGTCAGACTGCTTCAGCCTGTCGGCCAGATGGCGCTTACGAATTATATCGGCCAGACAGTCATTATGCTCGTAATATTTTACGTGTTCGGACTGTTTAACAGCATTAATGCAGTATGGTTTATTCCGATTGCACTCGGGGTCTTTATGATCCAGCTGATATTAAGCCATTTCTGGATGAAGTACTTCAGCTACGGACCGCTCGAATGGATCTGGCGCAATTTTACGTATTTAAAAATGATGCCCTTTAGGAAACGATAAGGAGTTTTAAGATGAAATTACTTATAATTGAAGATGATTCGGTGCTGATGAATGAATTGGCAGCGCGTTTTAAAGAGTGGGATATCGATGCATATGGTGTGACGGATTTTAATGATGTAATGAATGATTTTATCAAGCATAGTCCGGAACTCGTTATCGTCGATATCACACTGCCGAAATACGACGGATTTTACTGGTGCCGCATGATCAGAAATGTTTCCAGTGTGCCGATTATTTTCCTCTCATCAAGAGACCATCCAGCGGATATGGTAATGAGCATGCAGATGGGTGCGGATGATTACGTGCAGAAACCGTTTAACTTTGAAGTGCTGAATGCGAAAGTGCAGGCACTCCTTAGAAGAACTTACGAATATCAGCATAAGGAAATAGATGTATTTAAATTCAGAGATGCGGTATTCGACTTTAAAAAGCTGACTGTAGCGATAAAAGACGACAGTATGGAACTGACTAAAAATGAATCATATATTCTGTCGATTCTGGCGCAAAACACCGGGGACACAGTGTCGAGAACAGAGATTATTGAGTCTCTCTGGGATGATTCAAAATTTATCAGCGATAATACGCTGACGGTAAACGTTAACCGGCTCCGTAAAAAGTTAGAATCGATCGGTCTGACAGATGCGATACAAACAAAAACAGGTATCGGCTACATTTTAAAGGAGTAGATGAATATGTACGTTAAAGAAAATATTCCTGTATTCCTGCTGTTTCTTGTGTTCAACGCGGTTATTCTGTTAATCGGTTATATCGATAACAGTATTCCAAATGTGGCTGTCATATATATCTTTTTATTTAATCTGCTTATTTTTATTGTATATATTATTTGGGATTACACGAGAAAGAAATCATTCAGCAGTGACTTTAAAAATCTCGAAACGCTGGATGATGTCGTGGGTATGGCTCCTGGAAATACTCCGGAACAGCATGATATATACGCGAAACTTGATGAAATGCGGCTGACTCATCAGCATGAACTGGACAAAGAATCGCAGAAGACGCGCGAAAATTTAGATGAACTGACGCGGTTTATTCACGATATGAAGATGCCGGTCACGACGATGAAACTGATGATTGATGATCTGGACGGGGCTGAGCGAAATAAAATCAGTACAGAATGGACACGTCTGAACAGTATGCTGAACGAAGTACTGTATTTAAAACGGCTGCCGAATATAAAAAATGATTTATATATCGAACAGATTAATCTGGCTGAGCTGTTAAACGCATCTATAAAAAAACTCCGTGATATATGCATGAAAAAGAATATCGGTTTCGATATCAGACTGCATGAATCAGAAGTCCATACGGACAGAAAGTGGATGCAGTTCGTGCTGGATCAGATTATTACAAACAGTGTGAAGTACTCTGAAGATAATGATATTGTCATCAGCGGACAGGTTATTAAAAAACAGATGATACTGAAGGTGACGGATTACGGCAGAGGTATTAAGGAGAAAGATTTAGGACGCATATTTGAATCCGGCTTTACGTCTACAAGTGATCACGATGATGAACAGTCTACGGGTATGGGTTTGTATTTAACGAAAGAAGTATGTGACGTATTAGGGGTTAATATCGATGTGCAGTCTGTGTACGGTGAATATACAACGGTAACTTTAACATTCAATCAGGCGAATGAATTTACGGAAATCACTATGAAGTGACGAAAATGTCACTTTGTAGTGTTTTTTGTTCGCTGAATCAAACGATTACGCATGAAAAACGGTATAAACTGTAGTTAATCAAGAAAAACAGGAGGAGTTAATTATGCTGTTAAAAGCGACAGATATTAAAAAAAGTTACGGCAATAAATTCAACCGCACAGAAGTGCTGAAAGGCATAGATATTAATTTAAACAAAGGTGAGTTCGTATCTATTATGGGTGCATCAGGTTCCGGCAAGACAACGCTTTTAAACGTACTGAGTTCAATAGATAATGTGACAAGCGGTCATATTTATATCGACGGTGTTGACTTTACGACATTAAAAGATAAAAAACTCGCGGACTTCAGAAAAAATGATCTAGGCTTTATTTTCCAGGATTACAATCTTCTCGATACTCTGACAGTTAAAGAAAATATTATGCTGCCGCTGTCAATCCGTTCAATGTCGAAAACTGAAGCGGAAACACAGTTTGGAAGTGTAGCGGGTCAGCTTGGTATCGAGGAACTGGCACAGAAGTACCCGGGCCAGATTTCAGGCGGTCAGGCACAGCGTACAAGTGCTGCACGGGCGTTTATCCACCAGCCGAAAATTATTTTCGCAGATGAGCCGACAGGTGCACTCGATTCAAAATCAGCAAGTGAGCTGCTGAAGAAACTTCAGCAATTGAACGAAACATTAAGTACAAGCATCTTAATGGTCACGCACGATGCGACGGCAGCCAGTTTCTCACACCGTGTAATTTTCTTAAAAGACGGCCAGGTTTATACGAGCCTGTCACGCGGTGAAATGTCACAGGATGCGTATTACAGAGAAATACTGGATACGCAGCGAGTATTAGGCGGTGTCGTCGATGAAGCTGAATAATTTAGTTATTAAAAACTTTGTCAGAAACTTAAATAACTATGCGCTGTATATATTTGCACTGGTATTCAGTGTGGCACTGTTCTTCTCACTCTTAACGCTGACGCTCGATGAAAATGCGATGAATGAAATTGCAACGAGCACACCAATGACCGCATTATTCTCAGTTGGATCAGTTACCGTTGTCATTATAATTATTATGTTCGTGATGTTTGCGAATATGATTTTTATAAAAAGACGTCACAAAGAGCTGGCACTGTTTCAGCTGATTGGGATGAACCGCAGTAAAAT
>CANRKV010000179.1 GCA_947631305.1 uncultured Jeotgalicoccus sp. | reverse complement strand
TTGTTCTCCAGATGCAGGAGTGTCATTATCTTGTCTTCGTTTTCTTCCAGTTTCTTCATTACAAAGACGTTTAATGGTTCGTTGCTGTCGACCGGTGTGTAGCCGTTTGTCAGCGACCGGATCTGCTTGAACCAGTTGACGATGTTCTTGTGTTCATCGAACAGTCTTGTAATGTGCGGTTTCAATGCTTCGTATGCGACATCACTGTCTTCTTCGTAGTATGTGAGCAGCAGCGGGTACACGTCTGACTGTTCCGTTTCAATATGAACCGTCATTTCCCGGTAAATATTATAGAAGAGTTCGGCTGCTTTATCGTATTCGGCTTCTTCTTTTTTATATTTCTTACCGAGCTTTTCAACGTAATCATTTAGTACAGGCAGTTCATCGAGCAGGTCTTCGTAATATTTACGCTCGATATATTTAATAATGCTCGTCTGATCCATATACGATACATCGATGCCTTCGATACGTTCTTTCCCCAGTTCATTCACTTCATAAATAATGTTTTCAAGATTAAAATTGCCTTCTTCATGCGCTTCTTTTAAAGTCTTCTCTCCGTGATTCACAAAGTCGACGTCGATTTCCCTGAAGATGCCTGCCGAGCCTGGCACTTTAAATAAAATATCTTTTAATTTCATCGTTTCATTTATATTTGACATGTTGAATCCTCCTCGTCTATTCTTTATATTCATACCATTATTTGAAAATTTTTAAACCTTGATACCGTTTAATTCTTTATTGCCGAGGGTATTGTATAATTAATCTAAACAGCTATTTATATGGAGGTCAGTCCCAGTGAACAAAAATTTAAAAATGTTAGCCACAATTATACCATTGATCGCAGTTCCCTTATTTAATGAACGTAAAAAGATAACGAAGCATCCCGATGTACAAAAGCTCGGGGCAGTATCGAATTCAGTATATACACGCGTGAAAGACAGCAGTAAAGATGCTGCATCAAGTGCGTATGAATCGACGAAGAATACTGCTCAGACTATCGGTACGAAAGTAAGCAATACGCTTGAGGAACGCAGTTATAACAAAGAAGTGAAAAGTTATCAGAAGAGCCTCGATCAGGAAGAGTCTCTGGAGAAACGTTTTGAAAAGGATAAGGAAGCCCATAAAGAAAAACGCCGTTCAGATAATGACGATAAAGGCCGTTCTTCTTTCGTGCCGAAAATCTTTAAGTCCCATCAGGAAAAACCTGCTGAGGATAACGAAGACAGCATGACTGTTTCCGATGAACTGATGTCTTCTAATGAACCGACACCGGACATTAACACTGATAAATTAACGGAACCTGATAATCAGGAACCCGACTACGGTGAAATGTACATGTTTGACGATATTGAAGAAGAGTCGGAAGAAGCAGAAGACAGCTTCACACATGACAAAGTTCAGAACGAACTGGTACCATATACAGGTAACGCAATCCAAACTATTGAAAGCAGTGAGAAAATGACAAACATCCAGGAAATTAATGAAGAAAAAGTACTCAATGACACTGAATTCACAAGAAATTCAAATGATCCAAAGGACGAGTCTTTACCGCTTCGTCAGCAGCACAAAAATATTTTAGATCCGCGCAGTGCAGCACGTGATAAGCACGTTGCAGAGAAGAAAAAAGAAAAAGAAGAGTTAAGAAACAGCAACAGCTTATTCAACAAACACCGCCGTATGAACTTTGAGCATGCAAACAAACGTAAACGTGCTGTTACAGACGGCAGTGCATATGTTAAAGACCAGTCGATTAAAAATTACGAAGAGTTAATGTTTAATAAATAAGTTTAACATCATAGGAGCAAACTGTATGAACGTTAAAAAAATCACCGTATTTTGCGGTGCAAAAACCGGCAGAAATGAGAACTATGAAAAAGCAGCTTACAAGTTTGGTCAGGATGCCGCGAAGAAAAACTTAACCGTCGTTTACGGCGGCGGCGCGACCGGCCTGATGGGCGCAGTAGCAAATGGTGCTTTAGCTGAAAACGGCGAAGTTACCGGCGTTATCCCACAGTTCCTTGTCGACCGTGAAGTCGCTCATCCAGGTGTAAAAGACATGCGAATCGTACAGTCAATGCACCAGCGTAAGCTTGAACTTGAAGCCGAAGGTGACGCGATTATTATGATGCCGGGCGGTGCCGGCACGCTTGAAGAGTTCTTTGAAGTCTTCACGTGGGGTCAGCTTGGTCTGCATGAAAAACCAATCGGCATATTAAACGTCGATGGATATTTCGATACTTTAAAAATGGTCATCGATAAATCGATTGAAGAAGGCTTTTTAGAAGAACGGTATCTTGATATGCTGTACATCAGCGATAACCTGAATGATATTCTTGAAGGCTTTGAATCATACGTTCCTGTTAAAGTGAGAACTTACGAAGATTTAAAATAAGATAGCAAAATAAAAAGAGCACGGATTCAAAATTACAATTTGAATCTGCGCTCTTTTTGTGTGGATTTTTTAAACAGTACATGCTGTTTTAAAGAATGTCCGTCCATAATATCAGGATGGTCAAAAGTTTTCACCGGTTCCATGCCGATTTTTTCCATAATATTAATCGATGGAATATTCCGTACCGCCGTATAAGCGTATACTTCTTTAATGTCGGTCTGGCGTTCCACGAATTTTAATACTCCGCGGGCGGCTTCCGTCGCAAATCCCTGGTTCCAGTGTTTCTTTTGAAGCCGCCACCCTATTTCGATGCAGGGCAGGAAATCAAAGTCCAGACTGTCATCGGCTTCAAGCACGTGAATACCCGTAAAGCCGATAAATTCATTCGTATCTTTCCGTTCCACAGCAAACAGACCAAAGCCTCTGTCGACGATGCACTTTTGAGCAACGCGTGCATATTCAACAGATTCTTCCGGTGAGGCAAGTGATGGGAAATAGCGTCTGACATCCGGATCCTGATTCATTCTAATAAATGTTTTTAAATCACTTTCCTGCCAGTCGCGTAAAATCAGACGTTTTGTCTTAATATACTTCATTTTAATTCAGACCTATCTATTAAAGTTCTGATTCATTTTTAATTGGTACATCGCGGCGGATGTAACTGATTAAACGCACGGTAAACTCATTGTTTTCGAAATCGTAATCTTCGAGATTTTTCTTTTTGTCATCAGTCGTAACGACCGCATCGATTAAATCCACTGTATGCTTCATTTTAAAAGTAATGGTAAAAGCTTCAAAACCTTGTTCCGGTGCCGGTTTTTTCACGACAACACGATTGATTGAACCGTGGACATCTTCAAGTTCACCGCCGGCAGCTGACTCGAGTTCTTTAGCCAGTTCCATAAGTGTCATCTTTTTACCTTCGATTAAATAAAATTTCTCTTCATGCATCATTAAAACCCCTTTACTCTTCGTTTTCTGTTTCTTCTTCCGTTGTCTCTTCATCTTCTTGTGATTCTGTTTCTTCTTCAGGCTGCTGGTTTTCTTCGAATTCTGTTTCAAGTTCTTCCAGCTCTGATTCTTTTGCATCAACATTTTGCTGGAGTGCTTCATTGTCACCCTGCAGTGTATTAATCTGATC
>CANRKV010000178.1 GCA_947631305.1 uncultured Jeotgalicoccus sp. | reverse complement strand
AGAGTCCATGAAATAGGCTGGCTAGACAATGTGAAATCAACAGAGTCTATGAAATGAGCTGACTAGACAATGTGAAGTCAACAAAGTCTATGAAATAAGCTGACTAGACAATGTGAATTCAACAAAGTCTATAAAATGAGATAGCTAGACAATGTCGAAGTGACAGAGTCTACGAAATGAGCTAGCTAGACAATGTGGAGTCAACAAAGTCTACGAAATAGGCTGGCTAGACAATGTGAATTCAACAGAGTACTCCATCATATCCTAAACAACAATAGACGAAAAAAAAGCCCCGGGATAGCAATTATCCTGGGACTCAATCTATTCAGATATTATTAAAATCCGCCTTTTTCAGCAATTGCTGCTGATTCTGAACCGAATTTTTTGAAGTTCTCGATAAACTGATCTTTAAGTGCCTGTGCTTTTTCATTGTAAGCATCAGCTGATTCCCAAGTGTTGATCGGTGCAAGAATTTCTTCAGGTACACCAGTTACTGATTTAGGAATTGACAGACCAAACATTTCATCTTCAGCGAATTCACCAAGTTCTAATTCACCGCTGATTGCGCGTCTGACCATTGAACGTGTGTGTGCAAGGTTCATACGTTTACCAACACCGTATTCGCCGCCTGTCCATCCTGTGTTTACAAGATAAACGTTAACGTCGTGCTTGTCGATTAAATCACCAAGCATGTTTGCGTATACTGTTGCGTGCAGTGGCAGGAATGGTGAACCGAAACATGTAGAGAATACCGGCTGTGGTGTAGTAACACCGCGTTCAGTTCCTGCAAGTTTAGATGTAAACCCGCTCAGGAAGTGATACATTGACTGGTCTTTAGTTAACTTAGCGATTGGAGGAAGTACTCCGAATGCATCTGCTGTTAAGAAAATGATTGTTTTCGGGTGTCCTGCAACTGAAGGAATGCGTGCATTGTCGATATGGTCAAGCGGATATACAGCACGAGTATTTTCAGTAAGTGAATCATCGTCGTAATCAGCGTTGCCGTTTTCATCAATAACAACGTTCTCAAGTACTGAACCGAATTTAATCGCTTTAAAGATTTCAGGTTCTTTTTCTGCTGATAAATTAATTGTTTTAGCATAGCATCCGCCTTCGATGTTAAATACACCGTCATCGTTCCAGCCGTGCTCATCGTCACCGATAAGGTCGCGTTCAGGGTCTGCAGATAATGTCGTTTTACCAGTTCCTGATAAACCGAAGAATAATGCAACGTCTTTGTTTTCACCAACGTTGGCACTGCAGTGCATGCTGAGTACACCTTGTTCCGGAAGCAGATAGTTCATAATAGAGAAGATAGATTTCTTCATTTCTCCGCCGTACTCAGTACCGCCGATAAGAATAATTTTCTTCTCTAATGACACAAGAACGAATACTTCTGATCCTGTGCCGTCAACTTCGGGGTCTGCCTTAAAAGTAGGCGCTGAGACAATCGTAAACTCAGGATCGATTGCGAGTGCTTCTTCTTTTGTTTCAGGACGGATAAACATAGTTTTCGCAAACATGTTGTGCCAGCTGAATTCATTAACAACCTGGAGTTGAAGCTGCGTATGCGGGTCTGCGCCTGCATAGCCGTTAAAGACAAATAATTCTTCTTTGTCATTTAAGTATGTAGTAACTTTATCGAATAAGCTGTCGAAAACCTCTTCTGAAATCGGCTGGTTAACTTCGCCCCAGTCAATTTTGCTGTCGGATACGCTGTCTCTTACGATAAAACGGTCTTTCGGGCTGCGTCCAGTGTATTCGCCAGTCTGCGCGCGAAGTGCACCAGTATTTGTCAGAACTGCTTCATCGCGTCGTAAAGATGCTTCCACAAGTTCAGCGTTTGATAATTGTTTGTGTGTAGAAGGTTTGTTAACAAGACCTTCGATTAAACTTTTATGATTAACCATGATTCGCCTCCAAAATATTTGTCATTAACGAACTATTTAGAAATTAGTATAACACATTCGATTTTATGTTTACACATATAATACGATAACAGATGCTTATAATGATATATATTTTGCAATGTTAATACATAAGTATAGGTTATGATTAAATGATAAATTATTAAGTATATGTTTATGTTTAAAAAATTTATAAATGTACAAAATAAATAAAAATTCATTTTTATCCATATCTATTTAGAAATAGAAGTATTATAGTTAATGTAAATATTTAGATAAAGAGGGGAAAATGATGAAGAAAATTTTATTGACTGGCAGTTTAACAACAGCATTATTATTGGCGGCATGTAGTGGAGAAACCGAGGAAACTAACACAGAAGCTGATAATACATCAGAAGAAATGGAACAGCTACAGGCAGAAAACGAGGAACTCAAAACTCAGGTAGAGGAACTCGAAGGCAGACTTGCTGAACAAGACGAAGAGCAGACAGAATCGGATAATCAGGAAAATGATACAGAAGAAGTGGAAGCATCGTCCGCCTCAGAAGCTGTTGATGCCGGCAGCAGAACAGAACCTCTGGCATTGGGTGAAAAAGGAACGATGTCTATTTTAACTTATACTGATGATGAAGATATGGAAGAAATTAACGGTGTTGCTGAAATAACTGTTGATAATATTGTTCGAGGTGAAGAAGCCGTTTCAATTCTGACCGGTGAATACTCGGAACCCGAAGAAGCTCCGGAAGGTATGGAGTGGATAGTCTTCGATACAACTATAAGTTTGACGGAATTAAGTGATGAAAATGAAGAAATAACATTTTCTGATGATTTTACTGCGTATACTTCAGATGGATCGGAAATAGAAAGAGTTTTTACGACATTTGATGAAGAGTTTGGTATACAGGGATTATATTCCGGCGGGACAGCAACTGGTAAAACTGCATTACTCGCACCGGCAGGAGAACCTTTCCTGATTAAATACGATGATTATCTTAGAGCTGAAGCGTATTATCAAGTCGACTGATTTCACTGCCCGTAAAAAACAAATGATAATAATTTAAAACTCCTTTAATTAATACGGGTTAATCTTGATTTGAATTTCACAATATTGTAAGATGAATATAAGTTATCTCTTATCCAGAGGTGGTGGAGGGATTCAAACCCTGTGAAGCCAGAGCAACCTCCTTTTCAAGAAAGGTGCTAAAGAATGCAGAGTAATTCTGAGCGATAAGGGAAAAGGGCGAGCCTTTTTCTCTGTTTACTATGGAGAAAAAGGTTTTATTTTTTGCTTTTGAAGAGATAGCTAAATCAGCTATAAAGGAGATTTTTATAAATGTCAGAACGTAAATTATTTACTTCGGAGTCAGTCACAGAGGGCCATCCGGATAAAATTGCAGACCAGATTTCAGATGCGATTCTCGATGCAATATTAGAAGGGGACCCATACGCGCGCGTTGCCTGCGAGACAGTTGTAAATACAGGTCTTGCAATGATCGTCGGTGAAATCAGCACAGAAACGTACGTTGATATTCCGAAAACTGTCAGAGAAACAGTAAAGGAAATCGGTTATATTGATGCGAAGTACGGCTACGATTACAAAACGATGTCAGTATTAACAGGAATCGATGAGCAGTCAGAAGACATCGCTGTCGGTGTAAACAATGCATT
>CANRKV010000177.1 GCA_947631305.1 uncultured Jeotgalicoccus sp. | reverse complement strand
CTGATCCAGACTCTCAAATAACGCTTCGATTTCGTTCTCGTACATAAAATCCGGGAGCACTTCTTCCTTTTTCGGAAAAGGCAGTGCCGTAAACGGATTTATATCGACGCAGTCTCTGTCAGCCAAATAATTATAGTAGCTTCTCAGCGTCGATATTTTTCTCGATACGGTTGATTTTTTAAAATTGCGGTCATACAGCATTGCCAGGTAGTTTCTTGCATCAATATATTTAAACGCCGGTACCGATAAACCTTCAGTCTTTAAAAAAGTTATGAATTCATGAATATCATGATCATAACTTTTTATAGAATGATCGGAAAAATTACGCTGATACTTAAGCATCCGTAAAAAATCATTGACGTAAATTTCAACCACCTCATTCTTTGTCTGAATTTTATCATAATTTAAATTATTTAGCCAAGCAATACAATATACACCTGTCCAAAAATAAACAACAGTAGTTATATTAAACCATTTTTAATTAAATTGCACTCAATTGTACAAATATTTATAATTCTGTCAAAAAGGAAGACAATAAAGGCGCTTTCATTTCATTTATGCTTGTAATTGCCTGCCTACCAGGGTTTCCGGCAGCGCTTAAATATTTTTATGAAAAGTATTCTTTCGGGACGGATAACAAAAAAACCGTACCCGGGGCCCCGGGTACGGTTCATTAATCAGCTTGCATCTTCTTTATATTCACAGTTTGTACATTTAACCTGTGCTTTTTTGCCTTTTTTCGTTTCGACCAGGTGATGTTCACATTTCGGACAGTCGCGCCCGATTGGACGATCCCATGATACATAGTCACATTCAGGGTATCTTTCGCAGCCGAAGAAGATTCTGTTTCTCTTCGATTTACGTTCGACGACTTCCCCTTCTTTACAAGTCGGGCATTTAACGCCGATTTCTTTGACGATTGCTTTCGTGTTGCGGCAGTCAGGGAAATTCGAACATGCCATGAATTTACCGTAACGCCCCATTTTGTAAACCATTGGAGATCCGCATTTTTCACAGTCTTCTCCAACCGGCTCGTCTTTAATTTCGATTTTTTCCATTTCTGTTTCCGCACGATCAACCTGCGGACTGAAGCCTTTATAGAATTCGTCGATAACTTCGCGCCATTCTTTCTTACCGTCAGCTACTGAGTCGAGGCTTTCTTCCATATTGCGGGTAAACGCAATATCGATAATGTCCGGGAAGTATTCCACAACCTGCTCATTGACGATTTCACCGATTTCAGTCGGGATAAAGCGTTTCTGGTCCATGCGGACGTAGTTGCGTTTTTGAATCGTATCAATCGTCGGTGCGTATGTTGACGGACGCCCGATTCCCGATTCTTCCAATGTTTTAACGAGACGTGCCTCAGTAAATCTCGGCGGCGGCTGTGTGTAGTGCTGCGCCGGTTCAATTTTTTCTGAAGTTACAGTCTCTCCTTCATTCATTTCGGGAAGTTTACTGTTTAAATCATCTTCCGTGTCATCCGTACCTTCGATGTAAATTTGCATGAACCCTTTAAATTTAATCGTCTGGCCGGTACTTCTGAAGAGTACGCCGTTATTGCTCATATCTATTTTAACAGTGTCTAATATTGCCGGAGCCATCTGGCTTGCAATGAAGCGGTCCCAGATCAGTTTATACAGACGGTGCTGGTCGCGGCTTAAGTACTGTTTCATATTATCCGGTGTACGGTTTGCAGATGTCGGACGGACTGCTTCGTGAGCATCCTGCGATGCAGCTTTGTTCGCTGATTTCTGCGTACCGGTAAATTCTTTGCCGTATGTCGATTCGATTAAATCGTATGCTTCGTCTTTGGCAGTATTTGAAATACGAGTCGAGTCCGTTCTCATATAAGTAATCAGACCGACTGTACCTTCTTTTTTAATGTCGATACCTTCATATAACTGCTGGGCAAGCATCATTGTTTTACGTGCTTTATAGTTCAGCTTGCGCGCTGCTTCCTGCTGCAGTGAAGATGTTGTAAACGGCTGTGCCGGATTACGTTTCTTCTCTTTTTTCTCTACAGCATCGATATTGAAATCATTGCCTTTTATTTGAGCCATGACTTTATCGACATCATCTTTATTTTGAAGTTTAGTCTTCTGCTTATCTGAAGCAAGCTTATTAAATTTACCTGTGAATTTAGAGCGGCCGGTTTTAAATGTTCCTTCAATGGACCAGTATTCTTCAGGAACGAATTTACGGATTTCATTTTCGCGGTCGATAATTAATTTCAATGCAACCGACTGCACGCGTCCTGCCGATAATCCTTTTTTAACTTTCTTCCATAATACAGGCGAGATGTTGTAGCCTACAAGACGGTCAAGTATGCGTCTTGCCTGCTGGGCATCTACGAGCTGCATATCTATTTCCGATGGTGTTTTAAAACTTTCTTTAACTGCATCTTTTGTAATCTCATTAAAGACTACGCGGTAATAATCATTGTCGGGTCCAAGTGCGTGGCTCAGGTGCCATGCAATTGCTTCCCCTTCTCTGTCGGGGTCACTTGCCAAGAAGACTTTTTTCGCTTTTTTCGCTTCTTTTTTCAATTCTTTTAATAACGGGCCTTTACCGCGTATCGTAATATATTTAGGTTCGTAATTATTTTCTGTATCAATTCCAGTCTGACTGCGCGGAAGATCTCTCACGTGTCCCATGGAAGCAATTACTTTATAACGTTTACCGAGGTACTTTTCAATCGTCTTTGCTTTCGCAGGTGATTCTACGATAACTAAATTGTCTGCCACTCTGCTGCCTCCTAATTTGCTTTTAATCTATTCAAGTCCAAATGATACACAGTTAAATTTTACTTTGTCAATGAAAATCTACTTATTATAATATTCCGTATTGCCGGTTTCAGTCGAAATCTCTCTGAATATCATGTGCTTCTGTCACGACCGATGCGCCTTCTTTTATACGTAAATTTGTTCCTTTTGACAGTGCGGAAGTAATGTTTCCAGGCAGGCAGTATGCGTTCCGGTTATCATCGAGCGCCATTTCAAGCGTAATTAAACTGCCGCTTTTTTCTTCCGCTTCTGTGACGAGCACACCGCGGGCACAGCCGGCAATAATTCTGTTGCGTGCAACGAACTGCCATTTCTGAATTGGTGTGCCCGGCGGATACTCGCTGATTGTCAGATGCTTTTTCTCCATCTCCCGGCGGAGATCCGCTGTCGTTTTTGGATAGTGTGTATTGTGCCCGAATGCGAGCACGCCGATTGTCTTCATATTATTATCGATCGCCGTCCTGTGTGCCGCTTCATCCGCACCGTAGGCAAGTCCTGATATAATAGCAATGTTTTTAAGAGACGGCAAGAGCACCTCCAGTGATTTACCTGTATAGCTTGTCGCTTTTCTGCTGCCGACGACACCCAGCATATCTTCCATTAAGAAGCTCGCGTTCCCGCGGTAATATAATATGTAGGGAAAATCATAAATCTCTTTCAATAAAGGCGGATAAAGTGAGTGTTCATGCGTAATATAGCCGATATTCAGCCTGTCCAGATCTGCAATAATTTTCTTCCTGTCGAGCGTGCCGGCATACTCAGTTTTCCTCTTTAATTCAGGTGAAATCCAGCCGTTATTTACGA
>CANRKV010000176.1 GCA_947631305.1 uncultured Jeotgalicoccus sp. | reverse complement strand
AGCGGCAGATAACTGCCGGCTGTCGCAATTTTATCACCCTGGATTATCATTGCTCCGTCATGCAGCGGCGTATTCGGGATAAAGATGTTAATTAAAAGCTGCGACGTAATTTCCGCATTTAACGGTACACCCGTCTCAATGTAATCCTTCAGTCCGGTTTCTTTTTCCAGAACAATCAATGCACCGATACGGCGTTTTGCCATGTAGCGGACCGCAGTGACCATATCCTGCCGCATCTTCTCATGCTGGGATACATCATTGCCGCCGCTGCTCCTGAACAGACTGCCGCGCCCGAGCTGTTCAAGCGCCCGTCTTAATTCCGGCTGGAATATAACGATAACAGCAAGGAACCCCCATTGCAGGACCATATCGAACAGTTGTGTTGTCGTTGTTAAATCTAAAAAGTTACTTAATGCCCGTCCAATAATTATGAAAAATATCCCTTTGATTAACTGTACAGCTTTCGTCCCTTTAATGACCGTCAGTATTAAATAAAAAACGTACCATATAATCAGGATGTCAATGATGCTCGTTATTACAAAAGATGTAGAGATATTATCAAAAAAGTTGGCTGTTTCCATAATGATTTTCCTTTCTATTATGTTATAAGCCACCTAATCTCCCGGTAAGTTCTTTATACAGACTACCTATTTGCGGTATGCTGGAAATTTCCCTGTTAGGCGCTGGTGTCGCTTTTAATAATTGATCAGCTTCTTTCACTCTGTCCAGCTGCCACAGACTGTATGCCTTCATAATACTGATATCTGTTTCACTGCTGTCACCTGCAAGCGAGAGGACATCTTCGTACCGTTCAAGCTTAATCAGAAGCAGCATTTCAAATTTCTTCAGTTCTTCTTTTTTATAAGTAATACTCAATCTGGAAGAAATCTGGTTAATATCTTCTACCAGTCTGTGTGCAGTATAATACTGTTTAAATATAATATAACATTTTACAAGTGCAAATCGTAACTTAATATCGGAAATATTCAATTCATCAAACTTAGTTAACAGATACACTGTCTCCTCCAGTATATCTATTGCCTCATCGACTGCACCGTCTTCCATAAGCAGTTCTGATTTTAACAGCACAGCATTGACGTAATGCTGATTGACAGCAATCGTCGACAGTTTCTGCAGTGCTTTATCAGTATGCAGTCTCGTACGTTTTAAATCCCCTTTGAATTTAAAATAACGTGCATAAATTAAATGTATTCTCCCGCTGTCAGGCAGAGGCACATCTTCAATCTGCTCATATTCTTTATCGATAAAGTGTTTCACAATCTCGTAATCTTCATTGTCTACTTTTAATTCGTAGTGCCCGATTTCACGCAGGATTTCAAAATTGTTATATTTAAAATGAGAAACTTCTGCCATAAAATCATTTACCGTACAATTTAATCGTTTGCTCAGCTTCACTAAAACGTTGGTAGATGGCTGGACAGTCCCTTTTTCTATCAAACTTAAATAAGTTCGGGAGATGATCCCGTCAGCCAGTTCTTCCTGGGTTAAATTATTATTATTACGTATTTCTTTAATTCTTTGACCTATCATACTCATCCCCCTAAGTACTTAACATTTTAATAATACCAAATTCACAATTGTGTAACAAATATTCTCATTTATTTAAATACTGTTTAATTGACTGTATTTACATTTTACATGATAATTAAGGAAAATGTATATGGAGGACACTGATGAAAAAATTGCTCATCATTACTGAACTGGACCAGCTTAAATCAATCAGCGACCCTTTTAGACTGAAGCTTTTGTCCATGATAGCAGATGAACCGAAAACAGGACAGATGCTTGCCGATGAACTCGAACTGCCGAGAGCAAAAGTGCATTACCATTTAAGCCAGCTGTTGTCCCATAATATCATTACCGTAGCCCACACGATGGAGAAAAACAGTATTATCCAGAAGTTCTACCGCCCCGCGGCAGAACAAATTGTACCTTCCATCAATATCTTTAATTTTAATAAGCAGAGTGATGCTGAAACGCACGAAGCATATGAAATCATAATGAATGATACAGAACACGGGAAACTAACTGATGAATTAACCCGTCTTCAAAACCGAAAAAAAGCGAAAAAAGAAACAGCTACTGCTAATGAGTATGCTGTTTACATGATGAAAAATATGAGAGAAGCCTGACGGCTTCTTTTTTATATTTGGCTCTGACCGAATATGTACTCCGCAATTGTCACAGCTTTTTCTGCTGTTTCATTGCCGGTATCCAGAAGTGGATTTACTTCCACCAGATCTGCAGAAATAAGCAGCTCGGTTTTGCTCAGTATATTTAAGCCAAGCAGCATTTCCGATAAGAAAATACCTCCGGTAACTTTAGTCCCTGTCCCTTGAATCTCAAGCGGATCCAGACTGTCCACATCGAGTGATAAGTGTATGCCGTCGCAGTCCTGTAAATGTTTCAGCGACTTCGTGATTACAACGTCGAGTCCAAGTCTCCTGACGTCACTCATCGTATAACATTTAATTCCGTGCTCTTTAATATAAGCTTTCTCACCGGTGTCCAAATCTCTGACGCCGACCAGCACGATATTTTCATGACTCAATTTCGCACCTTCATGGTGAATATTAACGAGTGACTCACTGCCTTCACCAAGCAGCACGCCTAAAGGCATGCCGTGTATATTGCCGCTCGGTGACGTCTCACTGTTATTAATATCCCCGTGGGCATCGATCCACAGCACACCAAGGTTTTTACATTTCTTAGTGACGCCGCTTATAGAACCGATTGACAGACTGTGGTCACCGCCAACGATAAATGGAAAACGATTATTATCGAGCGAATCTTCAACACTGTCTGCCAGATGTTCACTGAAATCTTTAACCTGTTCAAAATTCATTAATCCTTCGCCGTTTCTGACACTGTGATTATCGTATTCAGCACTGTAATTTCCATATACATTTCCTTTGTCAGCCACATCGTGGCCTAGGTCCGATAAATGTTTCTCCAAACCGCAAAGGCGCACCGCATCCGGACCCAAAGATACCCCTAACTTCGGCTGTCCAAATGCTGTAGGCGCGCCTATGATGTCTATTTTAACCACTGACATCCCCCCGTTAAAATATTCCTTTGTCTATTTACAATATACTAAAGAAAGCGCTTTTATACAAGTGTTTATAAATATAAATAATTCATAAATTTATGCATAAAAAAGAACACCTACGAGTGTAAGTGTTCTACGATGAGCCATGCAGGATTCGAACCTGCGACCCTCTGATTAAAAGTCAGATGCTCTACCAACTGAGCTAATGGCTCTAAATATTAAATTAAACTGGGCTGGAAGGATTCGAACCTTCGCGTCACGAGACCAAAACCCGTTGCCTTACCGCTTGGCTACAGCCCAAAATCTATGGTGGAAGGGGGCAGATTCGAACTGCCGAACCCGAAGGAGCGGATTTACAGTCCGCCGCGTTTAGCCACTTCGCTACCCTTCCAGACAAAAAATGGAGAATGACGGGCTCGAACCGCCGACCCTCTGCTTGTAAGGCAGATGCTCTCCCAGCTGAGCTAATTCTCCATATTGAACTATATAATTAAAATGGTGACCCGTACGGGACTCGAACCCGTGTTACCGCCGTGAAAGGGCGGTGTCTTAACCGCTTGACCAACGG
>CANRKV010000175.1 GCA_947631305.1 uncultured Jeotgalicoccus sp. | reverse complement strand
TGACTATTAAAGATAATGGCAATGCTGATAAAGAATTTAACAGAGGCATGGGACTGCAGTCGATGACAGAAGCGGTGCAGAAGTACGGCGGTGTACTGAATACATTTAATGATGAGGGCTTTACTGTGCACGCAATATTTTACATGGAGGGGCTTCGAAATGAGAATAGTGATAGTTGATGATGATCCGCTAGTAGTGTCGGCACTGTCGACAATAGTGGGGAATTCGAATTACGATGTTACAGCCACCGGCACGAGCGGTTTTGATGCGGTTGAATTATACAAAAAACATCAGCCGGATTTGTTAATGACAGATATCCGCATGCGGGAGAAGTCCGGACTTGAGGCAAGTAAAGACATACTGACAGATTTTCCGGAAGCTAAGATTCTCTTGATTACGACATTTAGAGATGATGAATATATTCATGAAGCTCTGAACATCGGCTGCAAAGGATATTTACTGAAAGATAATCTTGCGGGAATTATTCCGGCGATTGAAGCGGTGCTGTCAGGCAACATGGTGTTCGACAGCAATATTGTTAAAAGCATGTCGGCAACATCATCGCACAAAGATTTGTCAGAACTGTCGACGAGAGAACGGGATATTATTGAACTGGTTGCAGAGGGACAGAACAATAAAGAAATTGCCGAGCATTTGTATTTGAGTGAAGGCACAGTCAGAAATTATATTTCTCAAATGCTGACGAAGCTGGATTTAAGAGACAGAACCCAGCTGGCCGTTTATTATTATAAAAACTAAACGGAGGTGCTTGGATGACACTCGAAATCAGAAAAACTGAAGTTGAAGATGCTGAGCGCATCGCAGAAATCTGCAGTACGGGATGGCGGCAGACAGTGGAAGGTAAATTGAGCAGCACGTTTCAGCAGCAGACGGTTAATTATTGGTACAATGCTGATAAAGTGAGACAGGATATTAAAAAAGGCAGCTATGCTTATACGGCTGTATATGACGGCATCGTTGCAGGCGTGATAGGCGGCGGAATGACGGGGACGAAACGTGCTGAAGTGTATGTATTTTATATCGACAGTAAGTACAGGTATCATGGAATCGGTAAGACATTATTACATAAGCTTACCGAACATCAAAAGAACAAAGGCGCAGCCGAGCAATGGGTCTCGGTTCAGGCGGACAATGAACTTGGTCTGCCATTTTATAAAGCGCGCGGTTTTGTTCGTCAGTCGGTAAAAGAAACGAAGAGTGCATCAGGCGAAGTACAGGTATCGCTCAGAATGAGGAGGAGTATATAATGCTGCCGGAATTTGAAGATGTATTTAATGAACTTGAAGCATTACGCAATGAGTATTTCAAAGCACCTGAGTTTAACGGAATCATTCATCAGCGCAGACTTCCTGAGAAGTGGAGCATTGAAGAGGTGCTTTATCATTGTTATCTGCTGTTAAAATACACACGTCAGATTTCTGAATTTTATATACCGGCAGGAAAGATTGCTATGAAATTTTCTTGTTCCAGGCCAAAATTCTATAATGGAGTAATGAATAATATTTATGCAGGTCCGGAGCCGATGCCGGCTCCGAAAATTTTAGTCCCAAAAGTATCGAATGAATATTCGAAAGGTGAACTCCGTTTAATACTGGAGCGTGAAACGGATAAACTGAAGAGGATAGTAAGCAGACTGTCGAAAGAAGAAGCTTACTGGATTACATATCCAGATCCGGTACCTGATTATCCAAATGTTATTCAAACGGTGAAATTATTAAAAATTCATGAAGAGCATCATTACAGAGTGCTTTTACAACGGGAAAGAAATGGAGAGATTTAATATGAGAAACGTTATTTTAGATTGTGATCCGGGGCATGATGATGCGATATCGATAATTATTGCAGCTTCAAATGTCAGCGACTTAAATATTTTAGGTATTACGACTGTTGCAGGAAACGTCGAAGTCGAGAAAAATACAATTAATACATTAAAAATCTGTGAACTGCTTGAACTGGATGTTCCTGTTGTTCAGGGTGCAAGAAGACCATTGGTAAAGGCGAGTGAAATCGCACCTGAAATTCATGGAGAAACAGGTATGGACGGCCCCGTGCTCGCTGATCCTAAAATGCAGGTGACAGAAGGACATGCAGTTGATTTTATTATTGACCAGGTAATGAACTCAAGTGAGCCCGTTACGCTCGTTCCGACGGGACCGCTTACGAATATTGCGATGGCTTTAATTAAAGAACCGAGAATTATTGAAAACATAGATGAGATTGTCTTAATGGGCGGCGGTACATTCGGTAACTGGACACCGGCAGCAGAATTCAATATTTTTGTCGATGCTGAAGCGGCGAAAGTTGTTTACGACAGCAGCGTGCCAGTAACAATGTTCGGCCTTGATGTGACGCATCAGGTGATTGCGACAAAAGATATTATTGAACGCACAGCTAAAATCGATAATAAAATTGCGGTATTCGTCAAAGAATTATTAATCTTTTTCGGCGAAACTTATAAAAATCATTTCGGCTTTAACGGCGGACCGATTCACGATGCATGTACAACGATGTATCTTTTAAAACCCGAATTGTTCCAGACAGAATACTTAAATGTAACTGTTGAGACAAAAGGTGAGTATTCTTACGGGATGACAGTGATTGATACGCTGAGTGTTACGGGCAGAGAGCCGAATACGAATGTAGCGCTTGGAGTAAATACAGACGAGTTCTGGACTTTATTTGAAGAAATTCTGAAGTCATTTGACGGAGGACAGTAATATGAGTAAGAGAAATATATGGATTGACTGCGACCCTGGAATTGACGACGCGATTGCACTGGCTGCAGCTGCAGCCAGCAGAGATACTTTAAACATACATGGAATCTCCACTGTAGCAGGCAATCAGACAATTGAACGCGTAACGAATAATGCACTCGCACTGAGTTCTTTTCTCAGTCTGGATATCCCAGTCGTTAAAGGGGCGGAAGGCCCGCTGACAAGAAATAAAGAAGATGCAGGGCATGTTCACGGTGAGACAGGCCTTGGTAATACTGTCTTACCAAAAACGTCGAAAAAGACTGAAGCAGGAAATTCGTTTCAGGTAATTAGAGATCATATTATGAATCTCCCTGCAGACGAAAAGATGACACTGGTGCCTGTCGGTCCGCTGACTAACGTTGCACTGCTGTTAAAAGTATTTCCCGAAGTATCTGAGCGTATTGAAGAAATCGTATTAATGGGCGGCGGCACGTTCGGCAACAGAACACCGACCGCAGAATTTAATATTTGGGGAGATCCGGAAGCAGCTAAAATAGTTTTTGATTCAGGACTGCCAATTGTAATGTGCGGACTTGATGTGACGCATAAGAGCGGACTTAACCGCAGCCAGGTTGAATTACTGTTTAACAGTACAGGAGAAGTTCAGAAAACATTCGGAGAGATGCTGAAATTCTATTTTGACTCACCGGCATATATTAACAGTGAACTTGTGCATATACATGATGCAGTGGCAGTAATTTACCTGACAAACCCTGAGATATTTAAAGGTCTGCAGGTGAGCGTTGACGTAGATTGTACAGACGATATCAACCGCGGAATGACAGTGTGCGATGTGCGGAAAACTGCACCTGAAGCGGGACGTAATGTGAACCTGCTTAACGATATTGATTTAACAGAGTTTCAAAA
>CANRKV010000174.1 GCA_947631305.1 uncultured Jeotgalicoccus sp. | reverse complement strand
ATCTTATAACCCTTTGCAGATTCATTCTGCAGATTCAAAATTTCATTCTGAATTTCATACGCCGCTTCAACAGTATCCGTTTCGATATGCTGTCCCGGCGTTAAATTTACTCCCTTTAATCTTGCATCGTATAATTTCTGTGCGTCACGCATGATACCCCTCCTGAATATTACAATATAGTAAATATATCATAATATTCACTCAATTCTAAAATATAATTGCGACTATTTTAAGAGGTGTATCTTCTGTGTTTACTAAACCGTGCGACTGGCCCTTTGTGATTACGCAGCTGTCACCTTTTGATACCGGTTTAAATTCACCGTCCGAATCCTGGAACTCACCTTTTCCTTCTATTATATGATAGATTTCACTGTCATCTTTATGCTGGTGATAGCCAATTGATCCATGCGGTTCAATTTCAATTTCCAATAATTTACGAATACCTTCAAAATCCTTTTCTTTAATATAAGACGTCGAAAAAATACTTCCCTTACCATCAAATCTGTTTTTTAATTCAATAGTCTCTTCCGGATTGATAATCATTTAATCTGCCCCTTTATTTAAGTAAGTTTGGTAGGAATGTTGAGATTGACGGCACGAATATAATCAATACCACCATAATCGCTACAATTAATAACACGTGTAAAATGTACGGAAGTGTTTCTTCGATTCCCATTTTCTTATCCGTAACGGATGCACCGGCAATCAGTGACAATCCGACCGGCGGTGTAATGTTCGCGAGAGCAAAGTTCATAATCATGACCATGCCGAAATGTATCGGATCAATACCAAATTCTATCGCAATCGGCATAAAGATTGGTGTTAACAGGACAATCAGTGACGTCACTTCTGTCAGCATTCCTAATATTAATAGTATCAGAGATACGACTAATAGGAATATAAGCGGTGAATCCGCGAAGTTCAGGAAGAATCCTGATACTGCATCCGGAATATGATTCACAGTCAGTACGTATGTAAAGACGTTCGCCATCGAAATAATAATTAAAATTGTTGCGGACGTTACGGCAGAACCTTCCATAATATCCTTAACCTTAGCCCAGTTCAGTTCTCTGTAGAACAGCGATAAAATAAAACCGTAAACGACTGCGATAACAGCCGCTTCAGTTGCTGTCGCATAACCTGAAAAAATACTGCCTAAAATAAATATCGGCGTTAACAGCGGGAAGAATGCAGATTTCGTTACTTTCCATAATTCTTTCCCGGAAATCTTTTCTGTACGCACCTCACCGAATCCTTTTTTCTTACTCATATACCAGACGTAAATACATAGTGCCGCAGCCAGAATGACACCTGGTATAATACCGGCGAAGAATAAATCACCGATTGAAATGTTAGCTGTAATACCTAAAATAACCATCGTAATACTCGGCGGAATAATCAGTCCGAGTACGCCTGCCGGTCCGATAATACTCGCGATAAATGAATTGGAATATTTCTCTTCTTTCAATCTCGGTACCAGTACGGAACCGACTGCATACGTTGTCGCCACTGTAGAGCCTGATACTGCCCCGAACAGCGCTGAAGTTACAACGGTCGTTATTGCTGTACCGCCCGACAGCTTCCCGACGAAGGCATTCGCAAATGCCATTAAGCGTTTCGTAAGTCCGCCTTTCCCCATAATGTCGCCTGCCAGAATAAATAGGGGAATCGCTAAATATGAAAAGTTATTCACACCGGCAAAGCTGCGCTGAATAATAATCTCGAGCGGTACCCCGCCGAGCAGCAGCATCGCTAGTCCGACAATCCCGATAACAAAAGCGATCGGCATTCCTAAAAACAGAAGCAGAAAGAATAATATAAGCATACTGATTGCGAGCATTAAACCGCCTCACTTTCTTCCTGAGGTTTCCAGGCATTTAATATTAAGAAGTAAAGCGATAATAAACTGCTGATTGGTATCGCGAGATAAAATACAGTCATCGGCAATTGCAGCGTCGACGATGTAAAATCAAGCGACTGGTAAGAGAATATAAAGCCGTACACTGTCAGGACCAGAAAAAACAGTCCGAGCAGTATGTTGACCGTTAAGTATAAATAAGGACGCACCTTATCATTCGCACGTTTAACAAAAAAGTTAACCGCGAGGTGTCCCCGTTCATAAACAGCAACACTCATTCCGAGGAACGTCATCCAGACAACCAGCAGACGGGACAATTCTTCAGTTCCCGGCATTGAGTAATCAAAAAATCTCGATATGACCTGCGTCAGAACAATTAATGTGAGCAGAGCAATAACAACTGCGCACGCAATATATAAAACTTTCACTAATGCTTTCGTCATATTACTCATCATCCTCCCATCCGGAATTCCGGCGGTACATATCCATCATTTCTTTACCGAACACTTCATCTTCCCACTGATCGTAAACAGGCAGCATTGCTTCTCTGAATGCTTCCTTATTCACATCATCATTAACTTCCATGCCGTTTTCAGCGAGAAATTCTATATGCTCTGACTCTGTATCATCGTTTGCATCTCGGACTTCTTTAGAAATTTTATCGATTTCAGCGGTAATGATGTCCTGGTCTTCGGAACTTATTTTTTCCCACGTATCACCATCGAACACAACCATCACCGTGTTATAAAAATGTCCGGTCAGTGATAAGTAATCCTGCACTTCATTAAAACGCGGTGCAACGATGTTCGCGAGCGGGTTTTCCTGCGCATCGAGTGCACCCTGCTGCAGTGCCCCGTATACTTCACTGAAGGCCATGACTGTCGGCAGTGCGCCAACCTGCTCAAAGGTATCGACACGAAGCGCCGTTTCAGCCACCCTGATATTCATTCCCTGCAAATCCTCCGGTTCAACGACCGGTCCCGCGTTATTCGTCACGTGACGGAATCCCCATTCCAAATATCCCGCCGTGTGCATACCGTACTCCCCTGCAATATCTGCTATGTAATCTCCAAATTCACCATCATATGCATTACGAGCCGCATGTTCATCCGGCCACATATAAGGTAAATCCTCAATCGCGAGCCTCATATCCATCGTCTGCATCGAACCGACCATCACTGCCAAACCGTGCATTGCACCGACATCAACCTGCTGCAGCATCTCACTTTCGCTGCCGAGCTGTGAGTTCGGATAAATTTCAAATTTCACTCTGCCGTCAGTCTGTTCCTCAATAGTTTCGGCCATTTCATCAATCTGAATCGCCTGATTCGTATCCGGCGGCAATGCATGTCCAAACTGCAATGTGACTCCTTCATCCTCATTGCTGCATGCACTGAGTAATAGTAAAAACGATAAAATACCGATTAATAATGTATATTTTTTCAAAACCGCATCAGCTCCCCTTTGTTATTTTATTTATAATTATAAGTTATAATGAAAACTTATACAAACATGAATTCAATTTGCTTTTTATTAACTGAAAATTCTATAATAGAAAGAATAGTTCATTATAGGAGTGAAATAAATGCCAGAATTAAATCCGCGTGCAGCAGCATTATCCATCCCCGGAATCAGAGTATTTTCAAATCAGGTTCAGCTGTTTGAAGACGGCGTCAATTTAACGATTGGACAGCCTGACTTTCCAACACCTGACAGCGTGAAGAACGCAGCGATTACAGCAATCAATAATAATAAAACCGGCTATTCATTAAACGCAGGTATCGTCGAACTGCGCCAGGCCGC
>CANRKV010000173.1 GCA_947631305.1 uncultured Jeotgalicoccus sp. | reverse complement strand
ACACTTGGGAAAAATGGTGTAATGTCACTGGATCCGGATTTTTTCATGTATCAGATTTATACTAACCAGGTTGGATTCCGGTACTACTCAGTACCGGCACGTGAAGATTTCTCGTACGATTATGATTTAACAATCTCAGAAATTAAAAAGCACAAACCATCAGTGTTCTTTATTTCAAATCCGCATAATCCGACAGGTGTACTGCTGCCGAGCCATTTTATTAATGAGCTTGCAGATGCAATGAAATCAGTTGGAGGATATTTAGTAATTGATGAGGCATACGGAGAGTTTGCACTGAATCATCCGGTGCCTGCAGGTGAGCATATTATTATTGTGCGGACGATGAGCAAAGTATATGGTCTGGCAGGCTTAAGAATCGGGATTGTCATCGCGACAGGAAAAACTTATGACGCCATTACGAGAATTAATCACCCGTATCCGTTAAACAGTTTAACTTTAAACCTCGGCAGTGAACTGCTCAGCGATGATAAAGAGCTGAACGAATGGTTTGACTATCAAAAACAGCTGCAGCAGTCACTTGTTGATGCATTTGAAACAGTTCGCCGTCATATTAAAATTAAACCGTCACATACGAACTTTGTGTTTACGTACGGCGATAAGGCTCGGGATTTATATGAATATCTTTACAAAAATGGCTATAAAGGCAGAGTATATGACGAAGCAAATCTTCAAAATGCCGCACGCTATTCAATTATCGATGAAGATGAGTATCCGAAACTGAAAGAACTGATTACAGAGTGGGGTAAATCACATGACTAAGTACAGCAAAGACAGAGAAACTAAAGAGACGAAAATAAGTGTTGAAATAGATGATGAACGTAACTTCAAAGAATCTGAAATAAATACAGGCATCGGTTTTTTTGACCACATGCTGACGCTGTTCAGCTTCCACTCCGAGCTGTACGTAAATATTCAGGCAGAGGGTGATCTGCACATCGATGGCCACCACACTGTGGAAGATATCGGCATAGTGCTCGGCCAGCTGCTGAGAGAGCTGTACGCAGAAAAAGAAAGCTATCAGAGATACGGTTCGATGTATCTGCCAATGGACGAATCCCTTGCTCGTGTTGTGCTTGATTTATCAGGAAGGCCTCACCTCAGCTATAACGCAGTTATCTCCAGAGAGAAAGTCGGCGACTTTGATACGGAACTTACAGAAGAGTTCTTTAATGCAGTCGCAATGAATTCGAGAATGACACTGCATATCGATCTTTTAAAAGGCGGCAACTCTCACCATGAAATCGAAGCGGTATTCAAAGGCTTTGCACGCAGTCTGAAAATTGCTCTGCAGGCTTCAGAGAGCGGTGTGCCGTCTTCAAAAGGGCTAATTGAGTAGAGTTGTAATATACAGATAAAACAGCACAGAAAAAAGGAGTTTTAACATGAATATTATTCCGGCGATAGATTTAATTGACGGTCAGAATGTCCGTTTGTCACAGGGAGATTACGAGAAGAAATCACAGATGAAAAGAACGCCTGAAGAAGCATTGGAGTTTTATGCTGGATTTAAATCGGTAACGAGAATTCATGTCGTTGATTTAATGGGTGCATTAAAACAGGAAGCACTGGAATCGAATTTAGTACGAAAACTCTCCGAGCTGTCCTCACTGCCGCTTGAAATTGGCGGGGGGCTGCGTTCGCTTGAAACGATTGAACAGTATCATGAAATGGGCGTTGAATACTTTATACTCGGTACACGGGCAATTGTCGATGTACCGTGGCTGACAGAAGCGGTTAAAAAATTTCCCGGGAAAATATTCGTGGGTGTGGATGCAAAAGAAGATGACATTTATATTAACGGCTGGACAGAAAACAGCGGCGTTAAAATAGATGAATACTTAGCTGAAATCGAAACTTTGGACCTGGCCGGTGTTATATATACGGATATAAATAAAGACGGTATGGGGCTTGGACCGAACTTTGAAAATACGGCAAGGATTAATAATATGACCCGCCACAAAGTAGTAGCAAGCGGCGGTGTAAGAAATAAAGCGGATCTCGATAAGCTTGAGGATCTTGGAATAACTGAAGCAATAGTTGGAAAATCGAGTCACACTGAAGAGTTTTGGGAGGGGATTGAATGACAGAGAAGAAAATAATACCATGTCTCGATGTTAAAGACGGTGCGGTGGTTAAAGGCGTTAATTTCGTGGATCTGCAGCATATCGGCAAACCTGCAGAGCTTGCTAAAAGATACAACGAGGAAGGTGCCGATGAACTGGTCTTCCTGGATATCTCAAAAACACAGGAAGGTCATGCACTGATGCTTGATGCAATTCGGGAAACAGCAAGTGTGCTGACAATTCCCCTGACAATCGGCGGCGGTATTAAAACAGCTGATGATATTAAACAGCTGCTTGAAGCGGGTGCTGATAAAGTCAGTATTAACTCTGCAGCTCTGTCGAACCCGGAGTTTATCCGTGAAGCAGTACAGGAATTCGGCAGCGAATGTATTGTGCTCGCAGTGGATGTTAAATTCAGTAATGACCTGGAAGATTACTATGTCTATACACATGGCGGGACGAAAAGAGCTGATAAAAAAGCTGGTGACTGGATCGTTGAATGCGAGAAACTCGGAGCAGGCTCACTGCTGATTACAAGCATGGATCACGACGGTGTGAAAAGCGGCTTCGATCTTGAATTTCTTGAGCAGGCATCAGAAATGGTCAGTATTCCTGTTATTGCGAGCGGCGGTGCCGGCAGTATTAGTCATTTCAAAGACCTGTTCGGCACTACTACAGTATCGGCAGGACTTGCAGCCTCTATATTCCACAGAGAAGAAGTTAAAATCGGCGAGTTAAAACAGGCACTCGCAGACAATGGAATTGAGGTGCGTTTATAGTGAATCCGGATTTTAGTAAAAATAACGGCCTGCTGTCAGTAATACTGCAGGATACAAACACAAAGCAGGTATTGATGAATGGTTTTATGAATGAAGAAGCATTTGAGAAAACACAGACTGACAAAGTGGTCTGGTTTTACTCGCGTTCAAAAGAACGTTTATGGAAAAAAGGCGAATCCAGCGGTAACGTGCAGGAAGTCATATCGATGAAACTGGACTGTGATCAGGATGCACTGCTGATTGAAGTCGTACCGCATGGTCCGACATGCCACACAGGCACAAGAAGCTGTTTCAGTGATGACTATTTCAGCCTGCAGACGCTGGAACGTACAGTGCAGGAGAAAATTAAGAATCCTGAAGAAGGCTCCTACACAAAATACTTAATTGATAAAGGTGCAGATAAAATCTTAAAAAAATGCGGTGAAGAGATGACTGAAGTCATTATCGCTGCAAAAAATAAAGATAAAGAAGAACTTGTCGATGAGACGAGCGACCTTTTATATCACCTGCTCGTAATGCTGAATAACGAAGGCGTATTGCTGAAAGACGTCGAGAATAAACTCGAAGAACGTCATGGTGAGAAGCAGGAATACAGTATTCGTGATGATATTCAAAAATGGTAGGTTAATATAAATAGTGAAGCGGGGAACTGTTCTGTTCTCCGCTTTTTTGGTGTGGAATTCAATGAGCTTGTTTCATAGGAATCCGCAGCGATTGGGAATTCGATGAGCTTGTTTCATAGGAATCCGCAGCGTTTAGGAATTCGATGAGCTTGTTTCATAGGAATCCGCAGCGATTGGGAATTCGATGAGCTTATTTCATAGAACTCCGCAGC
>CANRKV010000172.1 GCA_947631305.1 uncultured Jeotgalicoccus sp. | reverse complement strand
TTAGTCCTGTTTAAATACGCTTGTACTGTGTTTCGGCTGTACGCGTGATTTTGGATCGTAAGATGATTTAGCGTATGAAATTGCAACCGGTGCTTCGCCGAAGCCTGTTGCGATCAGCTTAACTTTTCCTTCAAACGTCGTGATATCGCCTGCAGCAAATATGCCCGGGATATTCGTTTCCATGTGAGGGTTAACTTTGATTGAGTTTTTCTCAAGGTCAAGGCCCCATTCTTTTAATGGCCCAAGTGACGAAATATTACCGAAGTTAACAATCAGCTGGTCTGCTTTAATCACTTCTTCTGTACCGTCTTTTGCTGTCAGTACAAGTTCCTCCATCTGGCCGTTGTCACCTTTAATTTCAGTAACGTTCAGTGATGTTTTAACATTAACAGGAGAGTCCATTACCTGCTGAACACTTGTTTCATGTGCTGTAAAACGTTCACGTCTGTGTACCAGTGTGACCGATTTAGCAAGTTCCTGAAGCATCAATGACCAGTCGAGCGCTGAGTCTCCGCCGCCAAGTACGACAACGTCCTGATCCCTGAATTTCTCAAGGTCTCTGACTGCGTATTGAAGTGATGTACCTTCAAAGTCTGCTTCGTTATCAAGACCGATTTTACGGGGCTGGAAAGCGCCTACTCCTGCAGTGATTAAAATTGTTCTTGTAAGGTATTCACCTTTATCAGTTTTTAAAATAAAGTGATCGTCTTCGCGCTCGTATGATTGAACTGTTTCCCCGAGGTGAAGTTCAGGTTCAGCATACTGCGCCTGTGTCACCAGATTAGATACTAAATCTTTAGCCAGAATTTTTGGGAATCCGCCCACGTCGTAAATATATTTATCCGGATATAATTCCATTAATTGTCCACCGAGTTCAGGCAGACTATCTATTAGTCTTACAGACATTTGTCTCATACCTGCATAAAAAGTAGAGAATAATCCAGTAGGTCCCCCACCGATTATCGTTACATCTACAATTTCGTCTTTCATGAATATAACCCTCCAGTAATATACGAAAAATGTTTTTATATTTTCATTCCATTAAACATTATTACACAAGCGGGACTGAAAATAAAAGTGTTTGGCATGCTGTAACGTCGCTGTAACGCGTAATTCAGACTTTCGAATGACGTTAAGCTCTGCGCGGGTCGCGCCAGAAAAATACAGTAATAAGAAAACCGATGACAAGAACTATCGCACTGAAGTAGTAAGGGTAGTCCAGATTCATATCAAACAGTACACCTGCAATAACTGGTCCGATTACGTTGGCAAGGGATGTAAAGAACGAGTTCATCCCGCCTGCAAATCCTTGGTTATTGCCCGCAATGTGCGACAGGAACGTAGTAACTGCCGGACGTATGAGATCGAAACCGATGAAGATGATAAATGCAATTGCCATAACGCCCCAGTAGGATTCTAAAAATGTAATGGCAAAAACGAGTATCGCGGTATAGATAATAGAGACCCTTATAATATTCAGTTCACCATAACGGCGTGTCAGAGGTTCGAATAATACAATCTGTGCAAATGTGCCGATGATTGCACCGCCTGCAATAGCAATTGCGATATCCGCCGGTGTAAATCCAAGTTTGCGGTCGAAGTATAAACTGAAGAAGGATTCGAATGCCGCAAGACCGAATGATGAGACAAAGATAACAAGAAAAGCAATGAAAAATATTGGTGTGAAAATCTTTCTAAAGTTACTCGTTGTCACTTCAGTCTTATCAGCAGCGACTTCTGTAACTTTTTCAGGTTCATTTAACATGAAAATAGATAAAATTGCGCTGATTAAACCGAGTGCCGCAGCGATGAAAAATGGCAGCCGTGTAGCGATTTCAGCCAGCACACCGCCGATACCCGGTCCGATAATGAAACCGAAGTTAATCGCAGCAGTCATATAGCCGAGTGAACGTGCCCGGTTTTTATTAGTTGTAATGTCGACGATAAATGCGGTGACTGCCGGCATAATAAATGCACCGGCCAAACCGCCGAGCATACGCGAAAGAAACAGCACTTCAATCGTTTTCCCCAAACCGAATAATAGTTCGGAAAATGCGAAAATAAACAGTCCGATAACGATAATGATTTTACGGCCGAATTTATCTGCTGCCCGCCCTGTGAAAGGCGAAAAAATTAATTGTGTAAAAGCAAAGGCAGCGGTTAAATAACCGACACCGGCTCCGCTGATATTCAGTTCGTTCATTATTGACGGCATAACAGGTATTACAAGACTTATTCCTAGGAAAACCAGGAAAATACTGCTATATAATAAATAGAGTTGATATTTTTTCTTCATTTTAAGTGTCACCTTCTTAGAATTCTGCATATGTTAAGATATATACTACACTTGAAAATAGGAAAATAATAGTAAAAAATAGATGAAGTGAGGTGGGGTTTTTGGGAGAGCATAGTCACGATCATCACCACGACCATACTCAGGGTGCGAATAAAAAAGCACTCACAATAAGTTTAATATTAATAGCTTCCTTTATGATTGTAGAAGTCATTGGGGGAGTTCTGACAAACAGTCTCGCCCTGCTTAGTGACGCGGGTCATATGCTGAGTGATGCAATTTCCCTTGCTGTGGCACTCGCTGCCTTTAAAATGGGTGAAAAAGCTGCGGACTCGGCACGCACATTCGGTTATCGGAGATTTGAAATACTGGCAGCTGTATTTAACGGTGTCACACTGATTGTTATAGCTGTGTTTATCATAGCGGAAGCTGCAGGACGTTTTGTAAATCCGCCGGAAGTTGCAACGACGGGAATGCTTATCATTGCTTTCTTAGGTCTCATCATTAATATAGTTGTAGCTAAAATATTAATGTCAGGTGATACTCACGATAACTTAAATATGAAAGGTGCACTGCTGCATGTATTTGGTGATTTACTCGGTTCAGTCGCAGCGATAGTTGCAGCCTTGTCCATTATGTTTTTCGGATGGGGCTTCATGGATCCGCTGGCGAGTGTTATCGTTGCAATTTTAATTGCAGTCAGCGGCTTTAGAATACTCCGTCAATCGTTAAATGTACTAATGGAAGGTGTGCCGGAAAATATTGATGTCGACACGATCATTAATACAATTAATAATATTGAAGGTGTTGAAGATGCACATCATCTCCATGTCTGGAGTATTTCGAGCGGCATGAATGCGCTGAGCGTACATGTAGTGGTAAATGGAACACTCAACGTTCATGAAACTCAAAAAATTATTCATCGTATAGAAGAGCAGATGAAACATGAAAATATTGAACATGTTACTGTCCAGGTAGAATGTAAACACCACGATCACGATGATGAACTGCTGTGCAATTAACCGCTGAAGCCCTGAACAGCAATGTTCAGGGCTTTTTTGTTATTATAGATTTAAGACAAATATATATAGGAGATGATGGTGTGAAAGAGATTCATACGCAGTATTCACGTAACAGCAAGGGGCATTATGTGCCGGGGATGATACATAACGGCACTTTATATATTTCCGGACAGTTATCTTTAGATCTTGAAACTGGCAAAATAGTCGAAGGCGGCATCGCTGCTGAAACTAAAAGAGCTCTCCAGAATATGGAGTTGGTATTGGACGAAGCAGGCTTAACGAAAGAAGACATAGTCATGGTCAGATTATACACATCAGATGTTGAGAACTGGGATATCATCAATGCTGAATACAGCAAGTACTTCGGCGACCACAAACCTGCCCGTGCGGTTGTGCCGACAAGAGAACTGCATTACGGGTGTCTGGTAGAAATTGAAGCTGTCGCAGC
>CANRKV010000171.1 GCA_947631305.1 uncultured Jeotgalicoccus sp. | reverse complement strand
AAAAGGATATGACTGAGCAGCTGTCTAAACTCGAACATTACGCAGGACAGAAAACTGCAAACGAGGCTACCTTGTATGCTTACCGCGCACAGGATTTAATGACTGCCGACTCCCTGCCCTTCATCGGTCATTTCAACAAACAGAATAACAACTATTTTGTCGCAGCAGGTTTTAATAAATACGGTATGACAAACGGTGTACTTTCTTCTATGATAATCAGTGATTTAATAGAAGGTAAAGATAATATGTATAAAGAACTGCTCGACCCCAGCCGTAAAAAAGGGACGTTCCAGCAGTTAAAACAGCACCTTACCAATCCGGTTCATGTTGCAGAATCAGAATTAAAAAACATGACTGAATCTCATCCGGATCTTGATGACCTGCATCTTGAAAAAGGTGAAGGTACGGTTGCGAAAGATGGACTGTCTAAAAAAGGTGTGTATCGTGATGATGAAAATTATTACGTCGTATCCAACCGCTGTACTCATATGGGCTGCAGTTTAGGCTGGAATAATGATGACAAGACGTGGGACTGTCCCTGCCACGGGTCCAGATTCAATTACACAGGGAAAGTTATCGAAGGACCGGCCACAGATAATCTTGATTCTGATATCAGACCTTGCAAATAGAATAATCCCCGAAATGGGGATTATTCTTTATGATTTTCATAATACACACTCATTGCCTGCTGCATAAATTGAGCCAGTCCGTCTCCAAACTTATTTATATTCTTAGTAAATCTCTCATCTTCGACATACATATCCCCAAGGCCTTTAAACATTTCGGGGGAATACTCCCCTATTTCATTTAAAAATTCATACCACTCATGAATTTGCTGTTGAGCCTCCTTTGATTCTGGTTCCAGATGCCTAACACCCGCTAGTTCTGTATAAATTTCATTGAATCTCCGTTCCGCTTCTTTTGTTCCCATCCTTTTTAAGTTTTGCTCAGATTTATCAACGGCATTACTTCCCCATTTCTCTCTCGCTTCTTCTTCATAGGGATTGTGCGAAAAATCCACACCTTCAAATTTCTCTTCATTTGTCATCGTCATCTCTCCTTTTTCACTTATGATTGTTTGATCTATCAGTTTCAGTATGCTGTCCAGTCTCGATTGTTCTTTTAAAATGATATTTTTTTGCATCTGCAGGGCTTCTGTTTTATCAAAATGCGGACTGTCCAGAATATCTTTAATATGAGACAGTTTAAAATTCAGCTGTCTGAAGAAAAGTATCTGCTGCAGCCTTGAAATATCTTCATCTGTATACTCACGATAGCCATTTATTTTATTTGTATCAGGCATCAGCAAGCCGATTTTATCGTAATGATGCAGCGTTCTGACACTTACACCTGCAATGTCTGCCAGTTCTTTAATTTTCATATCCTCACCTCTTGATTTCGAGTATAAACGATGACGCTGCGTTATGGTCAACGCTAATTTTATAATTGTTTTAAGTGGGTATAAACTATAATATAGAAGTAATATCTACTATATAAGGATGATGAATAATGGCGTCGCAAAACGACAGGAAGAATAATAAATTTATCCGTCCGAGACATTTAAAAAAACTCGGACTCCCGGGCATGATTGTAATACTGTTATTATTTGTCGGTGTAACTGTCTATAATGATAACTTTGCCGGTGAAGATACTGAACAGGAAGCAACAGCCGATAATGAAGTCACTGTCGATCAGCACATTGATGGTGATACAACACGTTTTAATTACAACGGCAGTTCTGAAAGTTTCAGATACTTAATTATTAATACACCTGAAATCGGCAGAGACGGCGAACAGGATGAATCGTATGCACAGGAAGCATTTGAAAGAACACAGGAACTTCTGGATAATGCTGATACGATTACAGTGGAATTCGATGAAGAAGAACAGGATCACTACGACCGATACTTAGCGTATGTATATGCAGATGGCGAGATGGTCAATGAAACCCTCGTTCGGGAAGGACTTGCTTCTGTTGATTATGTCCATCCCCCAAATGATAAATATGAGGACCTTCTGAGAGAAGCTGAACAGGAAGCTAAAGATGAAGGTGCCGGAATTTGGTCAGAGCAATAAAAAAATGGGAATCCTAATTGAGGATTCCCATTTTTTATGCTTCTACTTTGTTATCTGGTGCTATCCAGCTCTGTGACCATTTCTCAATATCTTTTAACACAGGTTCAAGTGAATGACCTTTTTCTGTTAAAGTATATTTAATAACTACAGGTGTTTCCGGGATAACTTCCCGGTTTATGAGACCTTCTTGTTCCATGCTTTTCAGGCGATCTGATAATACTTTGCCGCTGACGCCGGTTGCTGACTGAATTTCACCGAATCTGGAATTACCATCCAGCATTTGGTAAATAAGCAGAGCAGTCCATCTTTGGCTTAATATATTTACCGCTTTTTCAAAGCGCGGACACATTTCATTTTGAGACATTTACACCACTCCTTATTAGAATATGATAGCATATATCATCACCTAATAAAAGAAAAATATATTACTTGCCTTCACTTGATTATTAATATATACTTAGTTACATAAAGTTACCAAATAGGAGGATCATTATGACATTTCATAATAAAAACGCAACATATGTAGAAACAGTATCATTAAATATTAAAGATCTAGAACGTTCTTTAAAGTTCTATACTAATACAATCGGTTTATCCGTAAAAGAACAGGACGATACACGTGCAGAATTAACTGCAGACGGTGAAAATGTTCTTCTTATTTTAAACCAGGTCGATAAAGAACGCACACATGCACGTGCTGCAGGATTATATCACTTTGCATTGCTTCTGCCAACAAGAGAAGACCTTGCATTGATTACAATGCACCTTGCTGCAAAGAGAATACCTTTAGGCTCAGCAGATCATCACGTGAGTGAAGCACTCTATTTAGATGATCCGGACGGCAACGGTATTGAGATTTATATAGACAGAGCCCCTGAACAATGGATTTGGAATAACGGCCAGGTACACATGGTTACTGACCCTTTAAATGCGGAAGATCTGCTGAAAGACAGACCGGACCCTGCAGACTTTAAAGGATTACCGAAAGATACTATAATGGGACACGTTCACCTTCACGTAAGTGAACTTCAAAAAACAGATGAGTTTTATACAGAAGGACTTGGTTTTGAAGTGATTCTCAACTTCGGCGGCCAGGCTTTATTTATGGCAACTGAGAAATATCACCATCATATTGCAGCAAATGTCTGGAACGGACTTGGTGCACCAGCGCCTGAAAAAGGCAGCATTGGACTGGATTACTACACTGTAATTTATCCATCCCAAGAAGCTCTGAACGAGGCTGTATCAAGACTTACAGCTCTTGGATTCACAACTGAAAAAGAAGAAAATTATACACTGACATTGGATCCTTCAGGAAATCATATTAGAATGCAGACACATAAAGGACACAATTAATTGAAAGACATTCTCAATTAGGGTTGACTCATTCTCATTAAGTATTGTATATTAGTAATTGAAAATGATTATCAGTTAGAAATTAATAGGCCCCCTCTTATTAATAAAAAAATCATTTTCAGCTACTTTAATCTAATGTACGCACATTTATAAAGCCATACCCAGACCCAGGGTATGGCTTTTTTATTTGTTTGGGTACAATTATAATTACTAACTGAGAAATGAGGCATCAGCATGACTTTTAAATCAAAAATCGATCTTCCTTTCGGAATAATGGTATTTATAAAGTACACCCGACCGCAAACTTTATTTCCTGATACCGGATAATGACCTCTAAAGACGGTCTGGAGAT
>CANRKV010000170.1 GCA_947631305.1 uncultured Jeotgalicoccus sp. | reverse complement strand
AGAACCTCATCAGGGTACAGTGCTTCAATTTCCTCGATGACTTCAGTAAATACGTCTTCCGGTGAACCGTAACGTGTACTTAAATTCTCCCACTTGCGGTCAAAAATAATGTTGTCTTCAGGCAATACTGCGTCAGTGACAGCTTCAGTAAATCTTGCCGGCAGTTCGCGGCGGTGTTCTGTACCGTCATTTAACTTTACCTGATAGGGAATTCCTTTAAACATGAGCACCTGAGTGTTCACTTCACCAAAGTTCGACTCAGGTGTCAGTCTTTTTTTACTTCACCGCTGTCAGCATCGTTGAAAGTTGCTTCAATTTTAGGAATTAATGTCTCCCAGTCAGTTTTCGTGCTCTTATCAACAGAAATAAAGTCCAGTGCGTGGAAGACGCTTGTAACATCTTCAAGTTCCAGTACACGCGCGATAAATGCCGGTGTATCTTCAGTAACTTCCTTATAAGTTGAAGATCTCATTTCTACTTTTGTTTCATTTACAGTAATTTTCATAGTATTCGGGCTTGGTGTCGGTTCAATTCTTACGATTTCCATAGTGGTGCCTCCAGTATTATAATTTATTGCCGTACATTTTCATTTCGATGCCGACGGAACATTCCGTAATGCAGAATGAATGTGCACTTGATTTGCTTCCTTCAGTCCGGTTGACTTCTTTTAACATACATCCTCTGCAGTATGTACGTTCAAGCCGATTAATTTTATCCAGAACTTTCGTATCCATTATCATACCTCATTACTTTAAATTGCAACATAGCTAAAAAGCTAATTCAAATTTAATTTTTTGCGCTCTTTATACAAACGGTCTTTAGCCAGTTTGTCTGCACCGCGGTTATTTTTTCTGGGTGTATGAGTAATTATAAACATATCGAGTGCTTTTGTTAAAGGAACAACTCGGTCGTAGTATGATTTGAACACTTTATTTTTAACGTGCCGTTTATCGAAAGTATCGACGATGATTTTAGAGTCCGTATAAACGATTAGTGATGTCAGCTCCATTTTCCGAGCCTCTTTAAGCGCAAACTCCAGTGTCGCCCACTCCGCTTCATGGTTATCCATTTCACCGAGCAGCACTGTCTCCTCGTAATTCAGTGAATCGTCTTTAATAATGACTCCGCCGCATGCAAATTTCGGTTTGATGCTTGCTGCCGCGTCGATATATACTTGCGCCATTTATATCACCCTAAGTTTAAAGTTGATAAATATTTCTCTGCGAGACGGAGATCATGGTGCTGCAGCACATTGTTAATATGTCCGATGTCCAGATTAAGAGTGCTCTTGTCCATCAGCCCGTCAAGTTTCATCGGCACATCTGTAATAATCTCTGCAAGACGCTGAGACATTTTCAGTGAATCCATATCATTCATAATCTTGTCCTGCATTTTCGGTGTCAGTGTATCCAGATTGTTTAACAGGCCATCAACCGAGCCGTGTGTCTGAATCAGTTTAAGCGCCGTCTTCTCTCCAATGCCTGCAACACCTGAATAGCCGTCACTGGCATCACCCATCAATGCTTTTACATCGATAAACTGCTCCGGTGTAATACCGTACTGTTCATGAAATGCATTGAAGTCGTAATAGTGATATTCCGTATAGCCTTTTTTCGTCAGCCAGATTCTGTTCGTCTGGTTAATAAGCTGAAGCAGGTCACGGTCACCGCTGACAATCGTCAGATTATCGACGTGCTGTGCGACGGTGCCAATCACATCATCCGCTTCATAGCCGACGATGCCGTCCTGGTAAAAACCGATATCGTGAATGACATCTTTGATCATCCCGAACTGCGGCTCCATTTCTTCAGGCGGTGCGACACGGTTTGCTTTATAGCCTTCGTACCATTCATTCCTTACTGACTTCGATCCCATATCCCAGGCGATAATGACATTATCCGGTTTTGTGAGTTCGAGCAGTTTGAACGTATGTCTCAGCATGCCCTGAACACCGTTCGTCGGAACATCTTTACTGTTATACATAAACTGATTACGGAAGCTCGTCGCGTAAAAGTGTCTGAACAGTAAAGCCATGCCGTCTATTATTAAAGTGTGCTGTGTCAAAATGTTCCCTCCATTGTTAAATCCGTTAAATCGAAATGCTGTTTACTGCGTTAAGCAGTGCCGCATCTTCATCGTAGTCAGTCCGTGATATTTCTGAAGGCTCAGCTTTCAAGGCTTGTGTAATCATCATACGGTCCTCTTTAAGCTCCGCGTCAAGCAGCGCTGTATATTTTTCAGCCAGCTCTTCCATATGTGCTTTTAAGGCCTCTGTGTCGACTGAGCGGACGATTGTCTCTGCCAGTTCCAATAATGCATCTCTGTAATCCCCGGTCTTGTTTCTGCTCTGGTAGAGAATCTTATCGAATGGTTTCAATACTTCAGCATCAATATGGACTGCCGGCTCTTCTGCTTTAGCACTGGTTACTGACAGTGTCCCCGGTGTCCCTGCGATCTCCAGGCGTTCGTTAAATTGTGTAATCATCTGTGAAGTCTGACTGTCCGCCTGACGGTATACCGCATTAAAGGCAATACTTGTCTCAAGCGTCAGGAAGTCTTCGATATTACGGACGATAATAGAACTGTTGTCTCTGATGTAATGCTTATTGCTCATCGCGGAGACGGTTAACAGTCCTTTTAAGTGATCGTAGAGCTGGAGCTCCAGCCGCTTCGTCAGATACGTGAGTATAATATCGATTTCCTGTTTCAGCGTATCGTTAATACTCCCTGCAGTAATGCCGTCAATATCATTAAGTAAGGCCTGGCGGAGTTCAAGCAGTTTCGTACGCTCTTCCCCGTTATCTTCAAACTGGCGCATGTTGCTCATTAATGTATTAATCAGCTGTCTGCGTGTTTCCTTCAATGTTTTATACTGCACGTTCCCCGACTGCTGGTCAGCAATCTTCATGATTTCAGCTTTTGCTGTATTGAAGTAGTCGTCGCCTTCGTCCAAGGCACGTTTACTGGAGACAGGATAGAGCACGTGTTTAATATGCATCGTATTTAATGCGTTCCGCATATAATCGAGCACTTTATCTTTATCCGCTTCAGACTTCATTAGGTCTACCGCGTTAATTATAAAGATGATTGGGAAGTCCTTACCTTTCAGCGACTGAATGTACTGGAGGAACGTTTCATCCGAACGTGAGAATACATGGTTATAGTACGACACGTAAATAATCATATCGCTCTCTGTAATAATGTCTCTCGTTTCCGACGTATGACGGGCGTTAATAGAGTTGATCCCCGGTGAATCGACAAGTGTATATGATTGGGTCATATCGTTATCGAGTGAGACATTCGCTTTATGGATAAACGTCGAGTCTTTATCGTTACTGATTTTCGCAATTAAGTCCTCTGTATCAATGCTGACTGTCTGGCCGAGCTCATCTTTATAATGCGCATAGTTTTCCTGTATGCCGGCTAACAGCGGCTTATACGTTTCATCCACTTTATCTATATTTTTGCTGATCCACTTCTTATAGCCGTCAGCAGTCTCATGACGCTCACCTGATAACGCAGCAAGTGTTTCTGTTAAATCCGCTTCACCTTTATAGACGACAGTACTTGTTTCGTCATTATTGATTTCCGTAATTGTTGCTGTGGTCGGGTTCGGGCTCGTCGTTAAATGCTTAGTCCCCATCAGGGCGTTAATGAACGTTGTCTTCCCTGCACTGAATCCGCCGAAGACGCTGATATTCGCTTTGCCGTTGTCGATTCGCTGAAGCTTATCGTTTAACAGTTTTCTGTAGTCCGTATAGCGCGGTGAATCTTCAAGCAGAGTATTAAGTTCACG
>CANRKV010000169.1 GCA_947631305.1 uncultured Jeotgalicoccus sp. | reverse complement strand
CTCGGGAATGACAGACACTCATTGCGGAGCAAACACACTTACTCGGGAATGACAGACGCTCATTGCGGAGCAAACACACTTACTCGGGAATGACAGACGCTCATTGCGGAGCAAACATCCCAAAACACAGAAAAGCACCCGAAATTCTCAGTTTTGAGGATTTCGGGTGCTTTTTATTAAATCATTTATTCTTCTTCTGATTCTGAATCGTCTTCAGTTTCAGGACTTAGGTCTTCTTCGATTTCATCTGTTTCTACTTCAAGGTTATCTGCCGCTTCAAGTGTTTCTTCAGCAATCTCGGAACCGTCTTCTTCCAGTTCTTCTTCAGCAATTTCATTTTTCACTACAGCAACTGTTGCCACGTCCTGTTCTTCGTCTAAGCGAATGAGTCTGACGCCCTGCGTGTTACGGCTTGTAATTGATATCGCATCGATTGTCAGACGGATAATTACGCCTTTATCTGTAACGATCATCATGTCTTCATCACGGTCTACTGACGCGATAAACACCAGCTTACCGTTTTTGTCTGTCAGGTTCGCAGTTTTCACACCGAAGCCGCCGCGTTTAATTGAGCGGTATTCGTCTTCAGGTGTGAGCTTGCCGTAGCCTTTGTCTGTAACGACAAGGACGTGCTGGTCTGGATCAAGTACGTCAACGCCGACTACTTCATCGTCGCCTCTAAGCTTGATTCCGCGTACACCTGCTGCTGTACGGCCCATGCTTCTGACCTGTTCTTCTTCAAAGCGTACAAGTGAACCTTCGCGTGTACCTAAGATAACTTCTTTCGTGCCGTCTGTTAAACGTACGCCGAGAAGTTCGTCTTCGCCTCTGAAGCTGATGGCAATTTTACCGTTTTTATTAATCTGCTTAAAGTCATCCAATGGCGTGCGTTTCGCAAGTCCATTTTTTGTTGCAAATAATAACTGGTAGCCTTCTGTTTCGTCTTTATCTTTTACGCTGATCATCGTACTGATTTTCTCATCTTTTTCGATTTCAATCAGGTTAACAATCGGCAGTCCTTTAGACTGGCGTGACAGTTCAGGAATTTCATATCCTTTAAGACGGTAGACGCGCCCTGTGTTCGTAAAGAACAGAATATAGTCATGTGTACTCATCGTCACAATCTGGCTGACGAAGTCTTCATCGACCGTATTCATGCCCTGAATACCGCGTCCGCCGCGGTGCTGTGCACGGTATGTCGATGCCGGAAGACGCTTGATGTAGCTGTTATGACTTAATGTCACAACAATCTGCTCTCTCGGAATTAAATCTTCGTCTTCAATATCGTAAATGCTGCCAAGCGTAATTTCTGTACGGCGTTCGTCTCCGTAGCGTTCACGGATATCGATTAATTCTTCTTTGATTACTTCAAGCAGTTTCTCGTCATCGTTCAGAATGCTCTTCAGGTACTCGATGTTTTTAAGTATCTCATCGTATTCAGCTTGAATTTTACCGCGTTCAAGGCCTGTTAAACGGCGTAATCTCATATCGAGAATTGCCTGAGCCTGGCGTTCTGACAAGTTGAATTCACTCATCAGGCCATTTTTCGCTTCTTCATCCGTATCGGATGCCCGGATTGTTTTAATGATTTCATCGATATGGTCGAGTGCAATCAATAATCCTTCAAGAATGTGTGCGCGGTCCTGGGCACGTTTTAATTCGTACTTCGTACGGCGTGTTACTACAACTTTCTGGTGCTCTAAATAATGATAAAGCACTTCTTTTAAGCCGAGTACTTTCGGTTCGCCGTTTACAAGCGCCAGCATGTTAACACCAAATGATGTCTGCAGCGGCGTTTGTTTATACAGATTATTTAAAATAACGTTCGCATTTTTATCTTTGCGAATTTCGATAATAATTCTGACGCCTTCTTTAAGCGATGTTTCATCACGCAGATCTGTAATGCCTTCGATTTTTTTATCGCGCACTAATTCTGCAATCTTCTCAACGAGACGTGCTTTGTTCACCTGGTACGGGATTTCAGAAACGATAATACGTTCTTTACCGTTCTTCATCATTTCCACTTCACAGCGTGCACGCATAATTACAGAACCGTGTCCTGTTTCATATGCCTTTTTAATACCGCTCTTGCCGATAATTAATCCTGAAGTCGGGAAGTCAGGTCCTTTAACATGTTCCATCAGGTCCATCGTCGTGACGTTCGGGTTATCCGCAAGCTCCAGTACCGCATTAATTACTTCTGTTAAGTTGTGCGGCGGAATGTTCGTCGCCATACCTACCGCAATCCCGCTCGTACCATTGACGAGAAGGTTAGGGAAGCGTGCCGGAAGAACAGATGGTTCACGTTCGTTTTCATCGTAGTTCGGCTGGAAATCAACCGTGTCTTTGTTAATATCACGCATTAATTCCATCGAAATTTTACTCATTTTTGCTTCAGTGTAACGCATCGCTGCTGCGCCGTCGCCGTCCATGGAACCGAAGTTCCCCTGGCCGTGAACAAGCGGGTAGCGGTAACTGAAATCCTGAGCCATACGCACCATTGCATCGTAAATCGAAGAGTCACCGTGCGGGTGATATTTACCCATAACGTCTCCGACGATACGTGCTGATTTTTTAAACGGCTTGTCAGACGTCATACCGTTATCGTGCATACCGTATAAAATTCTGCGGTGCACGGGCTTCATGCCGTCTCTGACATCAGGCAATGCACGAGATACGATAACACTCATGGCATAGCTTAAAAACGAGCTGCGCATCGTTTTCGTAATATTTATTTGCTGAAATTGTTCATCATGGTCCGCCATAAATTAAATCTCCTTTATTAAACGTCAAGATTCTCAACGTATCTCGCATTTTCTTCGATAAAGTTCCGTCGGTATTCAACGATATCTCCCATAAGCATTTCAAATGTCTGATCCGCTTCAATCGCATCATCAAGCTGAACCTGCAGCAGGTTTCTCTGTTCAGGATCCATCGTCGTTTCCCACAGCTGATCTGCGTTCATCTCACCGAGACCTTTATATCTCGACATAGAAACTTTAGGTGTTTCCGGTAAAGTGCTGCGGAGAATATCAAGCGCCTCATCGTCGTAGACGTAATGCTTTTTCTTGCCCTGCTCTAATTTATAAAGAGGCGGCTGTGCAATATACACATAGCCGTGCTCGATTAACGGTCTCATAAAACGGTAAAAGAACGTTAACAGCAATGTTCTGATGTGGGCACCGTCGACATCGGCATCGGTCATAATAACAATTTTATGATAGCGTGCTTTTGAAATATCGAATTCTTCCCCGATACCGCTGCCGAGCGCCGTTACCATAGAACGGATTTCATTATTGCCTAAAATTCTGTCGAGGCGTGCTTTTTCAACGTTTAAAATTTTACCTCTAAGCGGTAAAATTGCCTGGATTTTCGAGTTGCGTCCTGATTTTGCCGAACCGCCGGCAGAGTCACCCTCAACGATAAAGAGCTCACTTTTCGCAGGATCTTTACTTGAACAGTCTGCCAGTTTACCCGGTAAACTTGATACTTCAAGCGCTGATTTACGGCGTGTCATTTCACGCGCTTTTTTCGCTGCTACACGTGCGTGCTGGGCAGTAATTCCTTTATCCACAATGACGCGTGCAGTCTGCGGGTTTTCCATCAGGAATCTTTCAAAACCTGCAGAGAACAGCTGATCCGTAATCGTCCGGGCTTCCGAGTTTCCAAGTTTGGTCTTCGTCTGACCTTCAAACTGAGGATCCGTATGTTTAATCGACACTATCGCTGTTAAACCTTCTCTGACATCTTCACCGGATAAACGCTCTTCCGTCGATTTAATCAGATTCTGTTTTGTTGCATAGTTGTTAATTACTTTCGTCAGTGCACG
>CANRKV010000168.1 GCA_947631305.1 uncultured Jeotgalicoccus sp. | reverse complement strand
CAACAGTTATTATGAATAATAATTAAATTGGCATAAACCGGGGCACATTGCTCCGGTTTATTTTTTATACTTCTGGAGCTGATCCAGATTATTTAAACATTAAGCAACCTTTACAATATATTAAACAAATATAAATAATCGTTCTGTAAGATTTGAACAGCAGCATCCTAGACAGACAAAATTACAGGAGGGTTTTATTTATGAAAGAAGAGTTATTACATAACAGGTCGATGGTTAGAAAACTGTCGGCCGGATTTCTGGCAGCAGCACTTGGAGTGACTGCAGTATTCACTCCGGTCGCAGAAGGCGCAGGCGGCGGTAATCCAAATGGTGCAGGTACAACAGCGCCGGCAGAACAAACAGGTGCGGAAGAAGAATTTTCACCGGTCCTGTCAGATGAGAAGCCAGCTGTTGCAGATGTGCCGGTAAATAATATGCCAAACCGTATTATTACGACAATTAATGGTGATACAACATCGGGAATGGCATTTAACTGGTATACAACAGATTTATTTGAAGATGCCAAAGTATGGGTTTCGAAATCAGGAAACTTTGATGATACTTTAGAGTTCGATGCAGAAGCATCGGAAGTAACTTCAAGTTACGGAGAGCGTGACGAAAACGGCAATTACATATTTGGTGAAGTGAAAGAAGATAAAGAAGGCGAACCGGTCGAAGACGAAAACGGTGAACCTGTAATTAATGGATATTATACAGATGCGCAGGCGCACGGTGATGAGTGGATGTCAGGAGATTACGGACATATGGAACTCACTGATGTGACTGAGTATTCATATAAAGCACAAGCGGCTGACCTTGAGCCGAACTCGACTTATTCTTATAAAGTCGGCAGTGAATCAGGAGAAGTAAGTGAAATTGGAACATTCAAAACATCGGGTGAAGCAGGCGATCCATTTAAATTTGTTCACTATACTGATACACAGAATGCTTTCTGGAACGAAAATGTGCGAAATGAAGCTTCGTTTGGTGCAAACACTTTAATGAATGCACTTGAAACAGCGGGAGATGCTGATTTCGTTCTGCATACAGGTGACGTTGTAGAAACTGCTGAAGTGGAAGATGAGTGGGTGGATCTGTTTGAACAGTCCCGTCCGTACTTCATGCAGTCTGCAATGGCAGTGGCGTCAGGAAACCATGACGAATATGCTTTAAACTACGGAGACGAGCCGCTGACAGAAAAATTCAATGAGCACGTTAACGTACCTGCTGCAAACGATGAAATTGACGGCGGTTCATACTATTCATTCGACTATAACGGCGTGCATTTCGTCACACTGAATACGAATGATAATAAGGAATCTGAAGATAACCCGGAAGGTAAAGCAATCGGTGAAGAGCAGATGCAGTGGATTCGTGAAGATGTTGAAGCAGCACGTGAAAATGGAGCAGAATGGATTGTCTTAAACTACCACAAACCGCTTTACTCTAAATCTTATCACTCACTGCAGGATGAAGATGTGCAGAAAGTAAGAGAAGAATTAACTGCATTAATCGATGAGCTGGATATTGACCTTGCACTGCAGGGGCACGACCATGTTATTTCAAGAACTCACTCATTAACACACGTACCGACAGAAGAAAACTTCTCTAATGCGGAAGTTGAAGACGTAGAGACATTTGTTGGTGAAGATGGCGTCGAGTATATGGAAGATCCGGACGGTACAGTATATGTACTGCCAAACACAGGCGGGACGAAAGAGTATGACGATGTGTACTCTAAAGGATTGGACCACCTGCACGAAGTAAGACCGGACCTTGACTGGATGACTCAGGAAGATATGGATCACTACAACAGCCTGTTCGGTTTCGGCGGCCAGCCGCAGGAAACGGATGCATTCGCTGACTCGCATTCAAATAACCGTGATTCATCAACTCAGAACTTTGCAATTTATGAAGTCGAAGGCGATGAAATGGTTGTCAGCATGTATCAGCTGGGCGGAGACTTCATGCTCGGTGAAGAAAGAACTGTAGAGCTTGTAGACCAGTTCGGTATTCAAAAAGATGCTGAGTAATATATAGTAATCCAAAAAGGGTGAGACTGCTGTCTCATCCTTTTGCTGTTTTCAATCAAACTGTACTAGGGTATTATTAAAAAGTGATAACAATAAAAATACAGTGGGTGTTAACAAATGGAGTATGGTTTTTTATCGCTTTTACCTCCGCTCTTGGCAATAATTATTGCAATTCTGACTAAGCAGACTGTTGTCGCATTGTTTTTAGGTGTGTGGTTTGGTGCGACAGTAATGAATGAGTGGAATCCAATTTTAGGTTTTACATATACAGTTAATGAAATTATGGTGCCGTCGATAGCGGACCCGTGGAACGCCTCGTTAATACTGCTGGTTGTCTTTACCGGCGGATTCATTAATGTCCTCCGTTCAACAGGTGCAGGGCAGGCATTCGCAGAATTTGCGACGAAGAAAGTGAATACGCGTCAAAAAGGACAGAACTTCGTCTGGGGCAGCGCGTTCTTATTCTCCTATACAGAACCCGTTTTGATACTTGGTACTGTAACGAGACCGGTCACAGATAAATTAAAAATATCACGAGTAAAGCTCGCGTACATTGTCGATTCAATGGGAAGCCCGGTTGCGTCAATGTCTCCGATCAGTGTGTATGCACCGTTTATTACGGGATTAATCGCAACGCAGATCGCGGCACTCAGTTTATCTGAAAATCCCTGGAGTTTATTTGTCCAGATGATTCCGTATCATTTATACGGAATTTTTGCGATTGTCGGCGTGCTGCTTGTCGTTAATATGAAAATTGATATCGGACCGATGTACAAGGCGGAACAACGGGCGATTAAGACCGGTAAATTATACGGAGAGCACGATAAGTTAATGATAAAAAATACCGAGCCGGAAAATGAAAGCAATGTTGATGCGGATATTTTCAGCTTTCTGATACCGCTGGCACTGCTGTTTACAGGAATATTCGGTGTGATATTCTGGACCGGTGATATTGCAGCAAACGGCCTGACCGGTGCATTTTTAAATGCAGATATTATTTTTGCAATTACGACGGGCTTCTTCCTCGGATCAGTCGGTGGAATTCTATACGCTAAATTCCGTTACGCCAAACCATTGCAGGACCTTTTAAACGGTTATGTCGACGGTATTATGCAGGTAATGATAGTACCTGTAATATTAGTGATGGCATGGTCAATCGGAACGGTAGCAACAGAGATGGGACTTGGCGAAGTGATTGCACACTACGCAGGAAGCTATCTTCCGGCATTCTTAGTACCGGTGATTATATTTATCCTCGGCGGACTGATTGCATTTGCTTCCGGAAGCTCATGGGGCGTATTCTCGATTATGATACCAATTGCCATTCCAATGGGACTTGCACTTGATTTAGAATTGGCACTGGTAATCGGTGCAGCAATCAGCGGCGGTGTTTTCGGCGACCACTGTTCGCCGATATCCGATACGAGTATTATGGCATCGACAGGATCAGCAGCGGACCATATGGAACACATTCGGACGCAGCTGCCGTATGCGCTGATTATTGCCTCATCAGCAAGCGCAGGATTCATGATAAATGGACTGACTCAAAGTTCAATTCTCGGCATCGTGACAACAGCAGCGGTACTTGTTGCGATACTGCTCTTTGTAAATAACAGGACGAAAAATAAAAATCGAGCTGCAGCAGAATAAAATAAATGCACTGGAATCATCATTTGATGATTTCAGTGCATTTTTTGTTTTTGGTTGAGGATGAGAGATTCTCAAACTCAACCGGGATTGTTTGGTTGAAGATGAAGAAATCTCATCCTCAATCAAACGAGGTAAACTAGAATTTTTTGTACCAATTTGGAACGATTCGTTCAAAATCATCATA
>CANRKV010000167.1 GCA_947631305.1 uncultured Jeotgalicoccus sp. | reverse complement strand
GAATTTCTGCTGATCGCCACAATAATTATACTGTTTGCTCTCGGGGGTGCTGTCGGTGCATTGGCGAACTCTGTCATTCCGTTCGTCGCAATCGGTGTACTCCTTGTGAAAGCTTTAAAATTTGATGCAATTGTCGCAGTGGCAATTACGTTCAATGCAGCATTTATCGGTTTCTCTGCAGGGTTTCTTAACCCCTATACAGTAGGCGTAGCACATAATATCGCAGAACTTCCGTTGTTTTCAGGTATGACGTTCAGACTGATTGCATTTGTGCTGCTTGTCGGTACTACAATCTGGTATACATGGCGTTACTGTAAGAGAATATTAAATGATCCTTCAAGAAGCCTGATCGGAATAGAAACTGCCGGGGATGATGAATTGAATTTTGATGAAACATTCTCAGGACGTCATAAAACGATTTTAATTTGGACGGCAGGGGCATTAATGTTCTTCGTTTTTGCAGTGGTTAAATTCCAATGGACAACAGATCATATGGCAGCATTCTTTGTTATTATCGGTTTAGTTGCGGGAATAATAGCAGGAATGAATTACAATACAATCGCAATTACATTCTTGGAAGGGTGTAAGAATCTCGTATACGGAGCGTTAATTATCGGTCTTGCGAGAGCAGTGCTTGTGATTATGGAAAACGGTCAGATTCTGGATACACTTGTTAATGCACTGTCACAGCCATTATCTGCATTACCGCCTGTGGCAACGGCAATCGGAATGTTTGTAATGAACTCAATATTTAACTTCTTCGTACCTTCAGGCAGTGGACAGGCAGCAATTATGATGCCGATTCAGACACCGCTTGCAGATATGATTGGTATTACAAGACAGGTCAGCGTACTGGCATTTCAGTTCGGTGACGGTTTTTCCAACGTCTTATATCCAACTTCCGGGCCGTTAATGGCAAGTCTCGCTGTAGCCGGAGTATCATGGATTAAATGGGCGAAATGGTTCCTGCCGTTATTTTTAATATGGACAGGCATAGCGTTCGTACTTTTAACAGTGGCAGTTCTCATTAATCTTGGACCATTTTAGGAGATAGATTACCTGCATCAAAATAGTTATAATAAAGTATAAACACAAAGGGGAGTTATTACAGATGGAAATATACAGCTATCATAACGACAAACTGGCAGCATCACCGGAAGAAATTTTTTCGGTAATAAATGATGATGAGCAATTAAAAAAGATCTTCAGTATTCTTAAAAATATTGAATATAATACTAAAGGGAAACGTTCAAAAGGCACAAAGTTCAGAATAACGCTAGGCGTTAGAAACAAGACTTATCGTTTTAGAAATGAGATCACAGAATACGTTGAGAACAAGCGTATTGTCATGAAAACCAAGTTGAAACAGGGCGTTATAACAACGTTATTCAGTGCTGAGCCGGCTGGAGATTACTCAGAACTCACTGTGAAATCGACTATTGAAAGCAGCATGGGTGTCAGGATGTTTGCGATGACAGTAAAACCTGTTGTGAAATCAGTAATGAACAAAGAAATGAAGAAACTGGAAGAAGCAGTAAGCAGTAAAAATTAAAATTATATATTTCTAAAAAATGAAAACCGTCTGCCGAATTTTGGCAGGTGGTTTTTTAATATGAATATTTTACTGTAATTAAGGAATATACAAAGTACAATAGAGTAATCGCTTAGTATCGTGAAGAGCTTGGAAATAAGAAAAAAGTAGAGGGATTTCAGAATGAAGAAGAGACCAAAAGCTAAACCAAATGCTAGAGCAAAATCTAAACCAAAAGCTAAACAGGATGCACCGCGCCATGAAGAGTGGACGGTAAAAGAGCATACAGAAGTACTTGAATTTTTATTCAAAGTAATGCCGTCAAAAAGCCGTAATGCTGTTAAAGGTATTTTGAAACGCGGTCAGATTGTAGTTAATGACAAACCGACAACACAGTTTGACCAAGTGCTGAAACCGCGGGATCATGTTCAAATACGTGCACGTGTGGCTTCTCAAAGCGTGAAATTAAAAGGTGTTAACATACTCCACGAAGATGATGACCTGATTGTCATCGACAAGGAAAGCGGCCTTTTATCCATGGGTTCAAAGCAGGAACGTCAAATGACTGCTTACAAACAGCTGATGGAATATGTACAGAGCATTCACGCAAATAACCGGATATTTATTGTACATCGTCTGGATCGTGATACTTCGGGTGTAATGATATTTGCGCGCAGTAAAATGATTCAGCAGCGTCTGCAAAAGGCATGGACTGAAACAGTACAGGAACGTTCATATGTAGCCCTTGTAGAAGGCATCGTTAAAAAAGACGGAACGATTACATCATGGCTTACAGAGGACAAGACATTCATGATGCACTCAAGTCCGAAACCGAATCATGGTCAGAAAGCAATCACACACTATAAAGTGCTGAAAACGAATCGCAGATTCTCATTATTGAAAGTAAACCTGGAAACCGGACGTAAAAATCAGATTCGTGTACACATGCAGGAACTTGGTCACCCGATAGTCGGGGATAAAAAATACGGGTCCGAGATTAATGCAATTAACAGACTCGGACTTCATGCGAATGCAATTAAGTTTACACATCCGTCGAGCGGTAAAGTCATGCGTTTTGAATCGGAAACACCGTCATCGTTTACGAGAGGATTTAAATAAAAACCGGGGTGTCTCATGCAAATTTTCAGAGTCCATGAAAATCATAAAATCAGTGCGCAATTTTTAGATAACCGGCGCTTATCCAAACAGGTTCTGGAAATGTACCAGATTATCCGGGTTTGTCTCGCGGAAATGAAAATTATTGAAACGAATACACGATATCTTTCTCATCCGATTGTGAAATCTATTTATAATGAGGGTAATCCTTATATACTTGATGCACATTCTTTTCTTCAAGTTCTGGATCAAGAGCATCAGCGCCGCGGAGGGAAGCGTTCAAGTGAATTCCGAAAAGACCTGAACACACTGAGTGAGATAGTTGAAGAGCATAAACCACGCTTTAACTCTGAAAGAATTCCACCATTTTTCGTCTATGGTGATGAAAAATTATACGGTGAAGAAGTTTACGAACGTTATGAACAATTATTATTTGATAAGTGGCGGCTGGATAAAGTTTCACCCCGCTGCAATATAAAATGAAAGTGGGATCAGATTTTTTAAAAGTCTGATTCTGATTATTTTTTAGCTGACAAGCTGTTTATCAGCACAAAATCAGAATACTTTACTTTAACCATATGGGTAATATAAGTTTATAATTGTCATAGATAGGGAATTATTTTTGTAAATATACACTAATAAAAGAACTAAAACGTATTCATGCTCTAGAGCCGTTTAAATTTAGTATTATCCATGTTAGCATTATTAGTTGTTTATGGCATATTTAACTATGCATCCCTTTGTCGTGCGATTTTATTCGCAAGCACCATTGCCCTGAAACGTTATTCAGGCATTACTATTCTTACGTCACCGTTTTTATTTCAATTTTTTTATGGAATGCACATGCATTTTCCATCTTTTTTCTCACAAAAAAGTAAGTATTACAAAGTGATTGATTATCTCATATAGAGACTGTTCTATATTTTTTGGTATGTCTTTATATGAGACGTTACAACCAAATAAGGAGGAAATTTTCATGAGAAACAGAAAATCAACTGTTACCCCGGTTTTCTATATTTCACTTGCTATCGCATTTGTATTTATTTTATGGGGCGCATTTTTTCCGGAAAATCTGGAATCAATATTAGGCACTATTAACAGCTTTATTTCTAATGAACTGGGCTGGGTATATATGCTCGCAATGACGGGCTTTGTTATTTTTGCACTTTACTTAGTGATTAGTCCTTACGGTAAAATCCGTTTGGGCAAACAGGATGAGAAACCTCAGTACAGCTA
>CANRKV010000166.1 GCA_947631305.1 uncultured Jeotgalicoccus sp. | reverse complement strand
ACGCTGCCAGGCTAAAACATAGATTTACAAAATGGATGCGATGAGCCGCATTGAGACCTTTCGAGGTCTCTTTTTTTGTATTATAATAGATTAATATATTATTTATTAAAGGAGTATCAGTATGCATACTTTAAAATTTAATTCATTGGCAGATACTGAACGGCTTGCTGAGATATTATCCGCTGAAATTTCCGGAGGCGCTGTTCTCCTGCTGTCAGGAGATCTTGGCAGCGGAAAGACCACATTCTCACAGTTTTTAGGTAAGTATTTAGGTGTGAAAAGACATATGACGTCACCGACATTTAATATTATAAAATCATATAATGCGGATGTCAGGCTTCATCATATGGACTGTTACCGTCTGGAAGATTCAGAAGAAGATTTAGGCTTCGATGAATATTTTAACGATACTGATATTGCGCTGGTGGAATGGCCGCAATTCATAGCTGAATTTTTACCTGAAGATGTAATAAGCATTAATATTAAGTATGAGAATGAAAACGAGCGTCTTGTGACTATTGAAGGTACAGGAGACAGTAATGTTAAAATTGTGGAGGATGTCTATGATAAGTTTACTGCTTGATACAAGTAACCAGGCACTATCGGTTGCGGTAAACCGCGATGGTAAAATGATTGCGGAAATCAATACTAATTATAAGAAGACCCATTCTGAAACACTGGTGGATAACATTCAAAAAGTACTCTCAATTGCAGATATTAAGAAAAATCATATAGACAGAATAATTGTCGCAAAAGGCCCAGGTTCATATACAGGAGTACGAATAGGCATTACAGTTGCCAAGATGCTCGCGAAGCAGTTGAATATTCCTATATACTCAGTATCATCATTATTTGTACTTGCTGTATCGAATCATATTACAGGCAATGCTGTACCGCTGATCGATGCGAGAAGAGGACATGTCTACGGGGCAGTGTACAATATTCAGGAAGATGATTATACTGAAGTAATTGCACCAGCATACATTGAATTCAGTACTTTAGCAGCGGATATTGATGAAGGTGTGTTTTTACTGAACAGCCAGGAGAAAATTACAATTGATATAGATGAGTATACTCATGTGACACCTCGTATTTCAGAGGCAGAACGTTATAAAAAAGCATTAAAACTTGAAGATGCCGATCAGCTCGTACCTGATTATCTGCGCATCTCGGAGGCGGAAAGAAATTGGCAGAACAACCAGTAATTAGAAAAATGAACGTTGAAGATTTAAATGCTGTATACGATATAGAAGTCGAAGCGTTTAAAAACTCGACATGGACGAAGGAAGCATACACGAGAGAACTTGTAATGAATAAATTCGCTCACTATTTTGTTTTGGAATCAGATGGAGAGATTATCGGCTATACAGGCATCTGGCTTGTTATCGATCAGTGCCAGATAACGACGGTTGCAGTCGCTAGGAAAATGCGCGGCAAAGGGTACAGTCATCTGCTGATAGAGCATATTAAAGAATATGTAAAACCGCAGGCTGATGTTGTCTCACTGGAAGTAAGAGTGGATAATACACCGGCAATGAGACTGTATGAACGAAACGGCTTTAAATACGGCGGTGTACGTAAAAACTATTACGGAGAAGGGCTTGATGCACACGTGATGTGGGTGAACCTTAATGAGTAAAGATATTAAAATACTGGCGATAGAAACGAGCTGCGATGAGACTGCAGCCAGTGTCATTCAAAATGGACATGAGATTTTATCGAATGTAGTAGTGAGCCAGATAGACAGCCATAAACGATTTGGCGGCGTAGTGCCGGAAGTTGCATCACGTCATCACGTAGAAGCAATTACACACGTTATAGATCAGGCTTTAAGCGATGCGGACCTAGAACCTGCAGACTTAACAGCAGTTGCTGTAACTGAAGGTCCAGGACTTATAGGAGCACTGTTAATCGGTATTAATGCAGCGAAAACATTTGCATTTGTACATGACCTGCCGCTGGTGCCTGTACATCATATTGCAGGACATATTTATGCAGCACAGCTTGAGAAGCCGCTCGAATTCCCGCTTATAGCACTCGTTGTGTCAGGCGGGCACACAGAACTTGTATATATGAAAGATCATATGTCCTTTGAAATTATCGGCGAGACGAGAGACGATGCTGTCGGAGAAGCATTCGATAAAGTAGCGAGAGTAATTGATCTGCCTTATCCGGGCGGTCCGCATATCGATAAACTTGCACAAAGCGGAGAAGACACATTTAATTTCCCGAGAGGCTTAATGAAGGAAGACACATTTGATTTCAGTTTCAGCGGATTAAAATCTGCAGTTATTAATAAACTTCATAACTATAACCAAAAGGGTATTGAAGTAAATAAAAATGATGTTGCAGCAAGCTTCCAGGCAAGTGTAACTGATGTGCTGACAGCGAAAACATTCGCAGCATTGGAAAAATACGATGTTGAGAATCTGATTATTGCAGGCGGTGTTGCGGGTAACAGCGAAATCCGCAGCAGATTTAGATCGATGTGCATTGATAAAAATATTAATCTCCAAATACCGGAATTGAAATTCTGTACAGATAATGCTGCAATGATTGGTGCTGCAGCATACCATTTATATAATAAAGACCATTTAGCCGACTTAACACTTAATGGCCGGAATTTTATCGATATTGAGGAATATGCGTTTTAGAAATAGAATACAATAATATTTAACCTCACATATAAACTTAGAAAAGTGAATATGTGAGGTTTTTTAGTTCTCTGCAATACGTATATTATTAATCACATCTTTAATAAGTCTGAAATCATCAGATGTAGGTATATCATGGACAGCAACTATATGAGTATCTTGGTTTAACAAAGAAAAGTTGGTGACGAGTATATCGATATCATTATTACTCTCAAGCATATCATCAAGAATAAATGTATCAATTAATGTAACGTCTACCTGCTGATAAAATTCTGTTTTTATTAATGACGCCATTAGTTTCGCGTGATAAATATCATGAGAGCTTACAACACGAATTTTAATCTTACGTTGAGCGGTATAGAGCGTTTCGTATAAATTTTCCCAACGAGTAATAACATTGTGCAGCAGCTGATTTAATAAAGCATCTCTATTATCCATATTCATTAAATCAATATATCCCGTAAGTTTAATTTCCATGTCGCTATAAAATTTAGGGAATAGAAGTTGGAACTGCTTAAGTAAAATATATTTGTTATCGATGAGTATTGGTCTGACATTTATATTACGAATTCCGAGCTCAGCACTGTTATGTAAGTTATAAATTAAGTCGTTTCTATTAATAAAAGGGAGATTATATTTCTCTGAAATTTCATTAACCATGTTATTTAGATATTTATACGATTTAGCGGAATATTCATCAGTCTTTGTACTGCTTGAGAATTCTTCGTAATTGAAATAAAAATGCTCCTTAATTAAATAAGTCAGATTATCATCAAATACTTTTGGGTTTGGATTACAGTTAAATATTTCCATAAACATATTTGAAAAAAATTCGTTCTGGTGTAGACGGGAGAAAATAAGATTAATACGTGGTCCGGATTGACCTATATATAAATTTTGATTACAACGTACATGTGACACTGCAAGGGATAACTTGAGCATTATTAAATCTGAGTACTGAAGTTTAAAACCGAGTTCCTGAGTGAAATTTTTAAACAGAGTTAATAATGCCCCTTGATTAATATCGGTAAATGGCCACTCTGATGCAGGATATCTTTCAGTAAAATATTGTATGTAAAAACTGCGTATTTCGATTTCTTCTCCGACTAAACGGCATGGATTAGTTTGGAATTTAAGATTATATTGGCCTTTAAGACCTTTGTTAATAAGATTTATATATCTATATAAGGTAGCCGTAGAACAATGATGAATTTCTGCTAAATCTTCTACGGTATGGTGGTTATTAAAAAATACATGTTCTAAAATTAAAAAA
>CANRKV010000165.1 GCA_947631305.1 uncultured Jeotgalicoccus sp. | reverse complement strand
ATGCTCCGCGTTGCAGACTCGTTATGTGATATTTATCCGACGTTAAACAGAAGCCTCTTATTCAGTGGAATTATTCTCCACGATATCGGCAAAGTAAAAGAACTGAGCGGGCCAATCGGTACGACTTATACTAACGAAGGAAACCTGATCGGTCACATCGTAATCGCAACAGAAGAAATTACGAAAGTTGCAGATCAGCTGAACATCGAAGGCGAAGAAGTAATGTTGCTGAAACACTTAATTCTCAGCCATCACGGTAAACTTGAATACGGTTCACCGAAAGTACCGATGGTTAAAGAAGCGGAAATTCTGCACTTTATCGATAACATCGACGCACGCATTATGATGATGGACAAACATATTGATAAAGCGGATAAAGGTGCATTCACGGAAAGAATTTTCCCGCTTGAATCACGTAACTTCTATCGTCCGGAAACTTTTTAACAGCATTAAAATCAAGTCCCCGCAGAGATGCGGGGATTTTTGTGTTGTATTTAGAAAAAATAGGAATTCCGTTGTAATCAGGAGGGGGATGGATTCATAACAGGAGAACATCGTTGTAAATCCAAATCAAAAAAGACGCAAAGCCTATGGCTTTGCGTCAATTCATATCAATTATTATTCAGCGTCTTCTTCAGTATCTGCTGATTCTTCTGTTTCAGCAGCTTCTTCTTCAGCGTTTTCCTCAGTTGGAGCGCCTTCAGATTCTTCTGCTGCGTCTTCCTGTTGTGCATTTTCTAACGCTTCGTCAGCGTTAAGGAATGTTTCTTCAATGTACGTCTGAATTTCTTCGTTTTCAAATGCTACATTGTATTCTTCTAAAAGATCACGGTAGCCCTGCAGTGCCTGGCCTGGATCTTCCTGGATATTTTTGTTTACAATCTGTGTTTTGATTGTGCTTAATTCTTCTTCAGGTGTGTCTTCAAGAGTTACATCTTCGTTAAGAATGATGTGGTAGCCGAATTGTGATTCGACAGGCTCTGAAATTTGTCCCGGCTCAAGTTCGAATAGTGCTGTTTCGAATTCTTCAACCATCTGTCCTTCACTTACATAGCCGAGCTCACCGTTTTGCTGTGCACTGCCTGTATCGTCTGAGTGCTCAGTAGCAAGTTCACCAAAGTCTGCGCCGTCATCAAGCTGTGCTTTTAAATCATCAGCTTGTGCTTTTGCTTCTTCTTTAGTCATTGCCGGTTCTGCTTCTTCACCTTCAGCGCCTGCAGCACTTTCTTCTGCGCCTTCTTCAGCGAATGATACGAGTATGTGAGATGATTTTCTCACACTGTCGAATGCTTCTTCATCAGTAATTTCAAAGTAATCAGCAAAGTATAAATCATTTAATGCATTGGATACACGCTGCTGTTTATATGTATCGACTGTCATTCCCGGCTGTGATTGCTGTAACATCATCGAGAAGTTTTCCTCGCCGCCGTATTGTTCAATTTCAGCATCGATCTGCTCATTAAGCTCATCCATATTTAATTCTTCACTGTATTTATCAGTTAAAACTTTGTCCAATACTAATTGGAAAGTCTGGTTTGCAACCTGATTAGTACCAATCTGGTTCAGCACGTCGTCTGCAGTAATATCTCCTGCGTCACTCGTAGCAAGAACGTTGCCGAATTCTACATCTCCGCCTTCTTCTGTCGAAGCCGAATCCGTGTTTTCTTCACCTTCATTGCTGCAGGCAGCAAGACTTACTAAACCTAATCCTATTATAAATGGTGCAAATTTCTTCTTCATTCGAAAATTCTCCCTCCGGTTCATATACAAGGCATAATATATCATATAAAAAGGACGGTGCACAAACTTAAACACACCGTCCTTTGTAAATATTCTGTTTTTTTAACAGTTAGTTGTTATCGCTGTCATCTTTGCCTTTAACTTCCGACATCGCAGTATCAGCTTTATTCGAAATAATCTCGATATTTTCCTGCAGTCTTTCGACGTTTGGATTAATATCCGCCTGGAAGTTTGAAATCATTGATTTTACTTCATCACCGAGAGTGGAGAAGACTTCGCTTGATTCGTGTTTCGTTTTAAGGAAAGAGTTTTTAATTTCTTCTCCTTCGATTTTAAGCTGGTCCATCTGTGATTTTAAGTCATTTGAACCTGTTTTTAATGACTGCTGAAGTTCTTTACCTGATTTAGGTGCATTTAAAAAGGATATGAGCATGCCGCCTGTAATTCCGACTGCGAATCCTACACCGATATTTTTAAGTTTCATAAATTCATTCACATCCTTATCTCAAATATAATATACCCTGATTTAATCTTAATTATTCATTTAATTTATTTTTAATTGCCGCTTCAACATCTGAACGTACTTCAGGTGTGTTATTGTCATCTTCCACGCTGACCCATTTATAGCCGAAGCCGTCGTGTTCTTCTTTGTAGCGCGGAATAATATGGAAGTGAAGGTGGAATACCGACTGTGAAGCGTAGGCGCCGTTGTTTTGTACAACGTTTAAGCCGGCGGGCTCAAATGCATCTTTCACAGCAGTCGATACTTTAGTAATGACACTCATTAATTTTGCACCTGTTTCAGCGTCCAGGTCATAAATATTTTCAATCGGCTGTTTAGGGACGACGAGCGTATGCCCCTTAACGATTGGGAAGGCATCCATAAATGCGATAACGTGGTCGTCTTCATACACAATGTTGGCAGGTATTTCTCTGTCGATAATTTTTTCAAAAATTGTCTTGTTCATCTCATTATCCTCCATTAAAAACTTATGATATAGTTTTACTTAAGTATCAGTATACAAATAATTAGAATTATTTAAAAGGAAGTCAGATGATGGTCTTAGAAATTAATGAACTTACAGGCGGGTATTCGAAAGATCCCGTCATTCACGATATCTCTTTCAATATAAAAGCCGGTGAAATTATCGGGTTGATCGGCTTAAACGGAGCAGGTAAAAGTACGACGATTAAACATATCCTGGGCCTTCTCCGTCCGCACAGCGGAAACATTAAAGTAATGGATAAAACAATTGATTCAGACGTTGAAGCGTACCGGAGACATATGGGCTACATTCCGGAATCACCGATTCTTTACGAGGAACTGACACTACGGGAACATATTAATATGACGGCGATGGCTTACGGCTTAACACCGGAAGAAGTAGAAGAGAGGAAAGGACCGCTCTTAAAACGTTTCCGTCTCGATGATAAGGAAGATACATTCCCGAGCCATTTCTCAAAAGGGATGAAGCAGAAGGTCATGCTGATCTGTGCGTTTATCGTTGAACCGGAACTCTATATTATCGATGAGCCGTTTCTTGGCCTCGATCCGCTGGGCATCGAATCATTAATTGAACTGATGATTTCTGAACGCGATAAAAACCGGTCCATTTTAATGAGTACACATATTCTTGCAACAGCAGAACGCTACTGTGACCGGTATATTATTATCGACCAGGGCCGTAAAATAGCAGATGGTACACTGGATGAGCTGCGTGAAACTACTGGGCTCCGTGAAGGCACACTGGATGATGTGTATATTCAGCTGACTGGCGGGAAACGTCATGAGCAGTAAACTGTTTAATACGCGCATGGAGGAAGATGTAAAAATACGGAGCTATTACGGCAAATTTATTTTTAACAGCCACTTCCTCGTATTCTTAATGATAGCCGCCGGTGTGCTTCTGTATACGCTGCTCGGCTTAAGAGAGACACTCAGCCCGAGTCTGTATATCGACACGCTGTGTGCACTCTTAATGGCGGCTGTATTGCTGCCGAAGTACCGGACACTCTTAAAAGAAGCGGATATGCTGTTCTTACCGCCTTATGAAAAGAAAATGTCGGCTTATTTTAAGCGGGCGGATATTTACAGTCTGTCGCTCGGCATCGCCGTGCCGGCAGTCGCATCTGTTGCCGTATTGATTCTCTTATCAATCGGTCACGATTTAACATCGATTTCACTGTTCTTTTTACTGGCAGTCTTACTGTACTTCAGCGCCTTTAATATCAGACGCCTGTCGGTTAATACTGATTATA
>CANRKV010000164.1 GCA_947631305.1 uncultured Jeotgalicoccus sp. | reverse complement strand
GCAACTACAGCCAGAACAGATACTATTCCTATGATAATTTTAATTATCATTTCATTCCGTTCCTGTCTCGCTGCTTCTGCCGCGGCTTTTTCGCGTTCTTCCGCTTCAAGTGCCGCCTGTTCTTCTGCAGCTATTCTTTCTTCTTCAGCTTTCCGTTCTGCTTCTTCACGGGCTTCCTGTTCTTCACGCAGACGCTGTTCTTCCGCTTCCCGCTGCGCTGTTTCATCGGCTTCCCATGTTTCTTCCAGATTGCTGTTTAAATTATCGACTTCGTCCTGTTTCAGGTTTTCATCGCTGGCAATGTAGCTTTTCGAATTGGCCAGTGCACGGGTTAACGATTCTCCCATTTCACGGTCAGTATACGCTGCTTCAACTTCTGCAATTGTCGCTTCAAGTGCTGCTGTATCTGCATCCGGTATACTGCCTGTCAGCGCCGAGCGTGTATAGGATGTATACAGTTCTTCGCCGCCGGCGTTTTTCGCGACAACCTGAAAGCCGTAAGTTGTATCTGTACTCAATCCTTCTATTCTAAAGCTGCTGCCTGCCGTTGTACCGACAGATTCACCGTTACGGAACACTTCGTATTCCACTGCGTCTTCATGTGCATCCCAGTGCATCATTGCAGTATTTCCGGTAACTTCTCCAGCCGATAAAATCCGGTGGTTAAAGTCATCAAAGAAAGCATATGTTTTCGGTGCTTTCTCCGCTAACTCCGCACGTGATTCAGATGTATAGTAATACATCGCAAATGCTTCCCCGAAATATTCTTCGACTATATTGTAATACTCACGCTGTGAACTGCTGCCAAACAGCTTATCTACTTCATCTGCATGAATCGCTCTGAATTCTTCGGTCTCACTTACTTGAACACCGACCGTAAATGAATCGACGACATGGCCGTATTCATGGAGTTCGAGATTAATCGTCGAATGCCCTCTGCCGTAGTCACTGTAGCCTATGCGTGCCATCGACACATGACCGCCTGCACCTGGAATTTCATCCCAGGAGTTTGTATGGCCTCTCGGCACTACACCTTTTAAATGTGCAAATTCCGGCTGTTCAGTAATCGGTGTATCCGCAAGAATAAATACAGCACCGCTGTTATTCGTCTGATATAAAATCCGGTTTTCTACATTATTCATGCGCCCGATCATTCTTTGTGCTTCCTGCCAGCTTTCGTCAGATGATGTTCTCACATCCACCATATTCTGCAAATACGGGTTGACTGCTTCCTGTGCATTAGCATTTGGTACCCAAAACAATAATATTCCCAGTATTAATAAAGTAACTCTCTTAGCTGCCTTCATCATTATCACTCCGAACTTTTAGAACTCGTAATTTGATTCCATATCCCATTCATGAATTGTATAATCTCTCGCACCCAGCGAAATGTAGGGATCCTGCTTTACGAGTGAGACCGCTGATTTTTCATCTTCCGCACGGTAAATAATCAGACCCCCTGCACCATCAGTGAAGCGTCCGTTCATCAAAACGTTACCCTCGTCTCTCTGACGTGCTAGAAAGTCCAAATGCTCCGGTCTATGTACACGTGATAATTCTTCATTTTTCATCGATAAAAATACTGCGAAATACTTCATTACTTCATCTCCTTAACAGTAATATACACTAAATGAAAACAGACTGGAAACTCCAGCCTATTTCAATGACTCTATACGTTCTGTTAAAATTTTACTGATTTCTTCCTTACTCTGGTCTGCCGGCTTATAAGCAGTCAAATGCTCGCCGTTTATAAATACTGTCGGAACAATTTTCAGTCCGCGTGCATTAAAATCTTCAAGCACTGCTGCACCGCGTTCATAAGCCGCTGTTTTTTCAGGAAGTCCTAAAGTATCCTCACACATTTCGAGTGTCTTTCTGAAACTCTTCACCCAGGATTCCTGAGTCTGGAACAATTTCTTCATTGCTGCAAAACCTTCTACCGGGTCATCATGATCGACATAATTATTCGCAACAGTTCCGCGCAGCAGCTGACCTTTCGTCCGGTCTACATGCTTCACAACAAATTTTACATGTCCGCTGTCCGTGTACGGTTTAATCACTTCAGATGCGATTTCAAAAAACTTCGCACTGTACGGGCATCCAAGGTTCACAAATGCTTCCACTTCAATCGAGGCGTGCTCAAGTCCAACCGTTAAGTATTCTATATCAGCAGTATATCTGTTCTTCACAAAAATTCCCCCTATTTTTATATCACTATAACATTATTCATACCCGTAATACCTCCCCGGCAATCTCATAAAAAAAGAGAGCAGACACCTTCCCGGGTGGAAGACGCCTGCTAAGGGGTTATATATTTTAAAACAGCTAAACAAATTTGGATTAGCTCTTAAATTACCATTATTATATTATTCGTGTCAATGAATATTCTGAAAGTTTTGATAAATATATTTTTATCAGTATAATAGTTAAATATAAAACCCTGCCCTACACTCCGATTCCAAGCACCCAGAGCCAGATCGGCAGCGCAATCAGACTTAAAAGCGTAGTAATAAATGCACCGAGAGAAACAGTATCCGGTTTTGTATTATATGCAGCTGCAATCATCGTTGCATTCGCTGCGACCGGCATGGCGTTCAAAATGATAAAGACCATTTTAAAAGTGTCGTCAATCGGCATGAATAAAGTCAGTGCCATCGCAATCAGCGGCGATACAACCATGCGCATTGTCACAAGACCGGTGACCTCAGTTACTTTGCTGTGGCCAAGCTTCATTTCAGCCAGCTGCATACCTAATATCAGCATGACGATTGGAATCGATGCCGCGCCGAGCATTTCAATAATCTCCATAAATGCTGCCGGAATTTCGAAGTTTATCAGCTGCAGTGCAATCGCAATGATGACTGCATATATAACGGGTACGCGCATGACGCTTCTCAGACCTTCACGCACGGTAATCGCTGCACCGTTGCCGTATGATGCTATAAAGATTCCGACCGTGCTGATAATAAACGTATGGATAACCGTGAGCATAATTGCGTAATCAAATGCTGCCGCATTTATCGCGAACAGTACGACCGGTGCACCGTAGTTTCCGCTGTTTGGAAACAGCACGCCCAGCAGCATCGCACCGATTTCCTCTCTGCCGTACTTCAGCAGTCTCGCAATCACTATAGTAATCGCGGTTAAAATCAGCATTAGAATTACAGAGAACAGCAGCGCATACAGAAATTCCCCGTCCAGCGGATTCGTATAAAACGTCGTAAAGGCTAATGCGGGAAATAATATGTAAAGCGAGACGGATGACACAGATTTAATGTCCATTTTCAAAAGTTTCTGTGCGGTAAACCCAATCACAAAAACCAGGAATACAGGCACAACAATCATTAATAATGACAGCATTGGCATTCCCCTTCTATATAATATGTTTTATTTTATTCTATCATCAGTGTCAAAATGAGCTGAAATTAAAATAGAAATAATTTTATCTTTAATTTAAATTTATACTATAAAATTTCATTGAAATATTTCACAATACATTACAGAATATGCGTAAATACACATTTCTTATGTGTGAAAATCCGGGGACAAAATGAAACAGATTTTCTGTTATGTTATAGTTGTAAAGTATAAATTTGCTCAACTTTATAAAGTAAAGGAGAAAACTATGTTAAGTATAAAGAATTTAACTAAGATTTACGGCGGCAATAAGAAAGCCGTTAACGACATTTCTCTCGATATCGAGGAAGGTGAATTTATCGCATTTATCGGTACGAGCGGCAGCGGTAAAACGACTGCGCTCCGCATGATTAACCGGATGATCGAAGCGACTTCCGGCACGATTACGATAAACGGTGAAGATATTACGAAGAAAAATCCAGTGGAACTCCGCCGAAGCATCGGCTATGTAATTCAGCAGATTGGTCTCTTGCCGCATATGACGATTAAAGAAAACATCACTTTAGTCCCGCGCCTTTTAAAATGGTCCGACGAAGATAAAGATAAAAAAGCAAAAGAATTAATTGAACTCGTCGACCTGCCGGAAGA
>CANRKV010000163.1 GCA_947631305.1 uncultured Jeotgalicoccus sp. | reverse complement strand
GGCGTGGAGCTTCAAGCCGACAAAATAGACTATGAAAACAATGCATGGTATTTTTCAGTTAACAACACTTTTTAGGAGGAATTAATTTATGGCTACAGCAACTTTAGCAGGCGGATGTTTCTGGTGTTTAATTAAACCGTTTGACCAGTGGGACGGCGTAAAAGAAATCATTTCAGGTTATTCGAATGGTGACGAACCGAATCCGACTTACGAACAAGTATCAACAGGCACAACAGGACACGTTGAAGCCGTGCAGATAGAATTCGATGAAGAAGTGATGAGCTACCGCGAACTGCTGGAAGTATTCTTCAAAACGTTCGACCCGACAGATATCGGCGGACAGTTCGGCGACCGCGGCCCGCATTATATGCCGGCAGTGTTTTATCACGATGAAGCACAGCATACTGCTGCACTTGAATTAATTAAAGAACTCGATGAAGCGAATATTTTCAGCAGCCCGATCAATACACCGGTGCTGCCGTATAAAAACTTCTACAGAGCAGAAGATGAGCATCAGGATTTTTATAAGAAAAATACAGGACACTACAATGCGTATTACAAAGGATCAGGACGCAAAGGTTTCGTAGAAAATGTATGGGGTGAAAAATAATGGCAAGAAAAGATATTAGTGAATTAACAGATCTTGAAAGACAAGTAATGAAAGAGAATGGTACAGAAGCACCGTTCGAAAACGAATACTGGACACATTTCGAAGAAGGTATTTACGTGGATAAACTGAGCGGCAAGCCGCTGTTTACGTCACATGATAAATTCGATTCATCATGCGGCTGGCCGAGCTTTGCTAAATCTCTGTCAGATGAAGATGTATCAGAGCATACAGACACGTCGTTCGGCATGCGCCGTACGGAAGTCCGCAGTGAAACTTCAGACTCGCACCTCGGTCACGTGTTCCCGGACGGACCGGAAGAACTCGGCGGCTTAAGATACTGCATCAACTCTGCAGCACTTGATTTTATTCCGAAAAGCGAGCTTGAACAAGAAGGCTACGGAGAATACGTCAAGCTGCTGGATTCCAAGGAGTAATATGAAAGACCGGCCGTATTATCAGTATATAAAGACACAAATCGGGGCAAAAAATGACATTGGTCAGCTCGCAAATCATATTACGGATGATATGTCTTTCCCGAAATACTCAAATAATTACGAAGAAATCTCGGATTATCTTGAAAAGAACCCGTATCTTAATATATCATTAGATACGTTTGATGAAAGTTTTTCAAATTACACAGAATGGTTACAATCATAAGAGGAGATGAAAATATGAGTATTCATATTAATGCAAAACAGGGCGATATCGCCGACACTATTTTACTGCCGGGCGATCCGCTCCGTGCGAAATATATCGCGGAAACATTTTTAGAAGATGTTGTCTGCTACAACGAAGTCCGCAACATGTTCGGCTACACTGGAACTTATAAAGGCAAGAGAATTTCAGTGCAGGGAACTGGTATGGGTGTGCCTTCAATTTCAATTTACATTCATGAGTTAATGCGCGACTACGGCGTTAAAAACTTAATCCGTGTCGGTACTGCCGGTGCGTTAAAAGAAGAAGTTAAAGTACGCGACGTTGTTATTGCACAAAGTGCAACAACTGACTCTTACCAGAACAACAAATTGTTCGGTAACGTGAGCTTTGCTCCAACTTCAAACTTCGATCTGCTTTTAGCGAGCTACAACGAAGCTAAAAAACGCGGCCTTGATGTGAAAGTCGGAAACGTCTACACAGCAGACTCATTCTACGATACTAAAACAGATACTAAACAGCTTGCTGATTACGGTGTGCTTGCAGTTGAAATGGAATCTGCAGCATTATTCACAATCGCTGAAGAGTACAATGCACGTGCATTGGCAATCCTGACAATCTCAGATCACCTCATTACAGGTGAAGTAACTACTGCTGAAGAAAGACAGACAACATTCAGCGATATGATTGAAGTTGCACTTGATGCAGCAGTACCATTTATTGGAAAATAATAGTACATTTTTTGAAGAACAGTGATTTCACTGTTCTTTTCTTTTCTTTAATCAAGTAAACTGATAATATATGAGTAATACATAGGTAGAAATTGGGTGCATATCTTGAGCGAAGAAAACAATGACAAGAACGTTCAGACCAAACTGCGGTCCGTTCAAATGAATATATTCTGGTTTATCGTCATTATTTTGACGACGATTATTGCCAGTGTAGTAATAACAGCAATTGCAATATCAAATAATCAGGAACGTGCAGTGAACGTCGGAACTGATACGAGAACCGAGTTTGCAAAACTGTACAGTGTCTACGACACGCTTAATGAAGATTATTATGAAGATGTGGATTCTGAAGCTTTAATCGAGTCATCAATCCGCGGTATGGTCGAAGGACTTGAAGATCCATACAGTGAGTATATGAATATCGATGAAACTGGTGAATTTGAAGAAAGCATTACCGGAGACTTTGAAGGTATCGGCGCTGAAGTAATGATGGAAGGCAGCAAAATCATTATCTCAAGTCCGATGAAAGGCTCTCCGGCAGAGCAGGCAGGCATTGAACCCGGCGATCAGATTCTCGCTGTTGACGGAGAATCGCTTGAAGGTATGACAACGACGGAAGCAGTACAGCTGATACGCGGCGAACAGGGCACTGATGTTGTACTGACGATTCAGCGCGGCGAAGGCAGCCCGTCAGATATTACGATTACGAGAGATACGATTCATATCGACAGTGTGACATATGAAGAAATCGACGGTGTCGGTCATATCAGCGTTAACAGATTCCAGCAGGGTACTACTGACGAGTTCAGTGCGTTTATCGATGAGGCAGCTGAAGCCGGTGTCGACGAGCTCATTATCGACTTCCGCTACAATCCGGGCGGTCTGTTAAACGAAGCAGTGACACTCATTAACCAGTTTGTTGATTCCGGTACTGCTGCACTGTACCTTGAAGATAATCAAGGCAACCAGCAGGAAATCGTTACTGAGAATGAGAAGAACCCGAACGCTGAATCATTCGAGGATGTGTACATTTTAATTAATGAAGGCTCTGCGAGTGCTTCTGAAGTATTTACAGGCGCTCTCGATGATTTAACAAATGTACAGATTGCAGGAACAACTTCATTCGGTAAAGGTGTTGTTCAGCGCACGAGCGAGTTTAAAGATAACTCAATGCTGAAATACACGAATACTAAATGGCTGACACCTGACAAGACGTGGGTGCAGGATGACGGCATCACGCCGGATATCGAGCTGATCAATCCGGATTACTACCGTATCGAACTGCTGACTGAAAACGAAGTGTTCGCTGAAGGACAGACAAACGATAAAGTACTGTCGATTAAAGTGGCACTCGATGAACTTGGATACGATATTACTAAGTTCGATAATAACTTCGACAGTGAGCTGACTGCGGCTGTAATGGCTTACCAGACAGATGAAAATCTTGAAGCTGACGGTATTGTTACCGGTGAAACGACTACAGGCATTCTGTCGGATATCCGTGAGAGCATTAACGAAAACGACGCTCAGCTGAATTATTTAATCGATTATATTAACGGTGACATGTCAATTATGGAAATTGAACAAGAGGCAAGGGACAATGCACCGCATATTCCGCCGGTCACTGAAGATGAACAGAATTTAACTGAAGACGATGAAACAGAAGAAGAGTAAGACATCAAATTCCGTACAGATTGCACTTGTACGGAATTTTTTGTTGTAGACGATTTGTAAATAGTTTAAAGTAAAGTCAATAAGTATTATGGAGGGCGCATATGGTTCAAGAAAATAAAAAAGTGATGCTGACAGGCGGCGGTACAGTCGGCCATGTTATGCTCAACAAACTTCTAATTCCTGAATTTCAGAATAAAAATATTGAACCGCATTATATCGGTTCAAAAAAAGGTATCGAGAAAGATATCATTTCGGAGTTAAATATTCCGTACCATGAAATTTCTAGCGGCAAGCTGCGCCGTTATTTATCATTTGAAAATTTAAAAGATATTTTTAAAGTGGTTAAAGG
>CANRKV010000162.1 GCA_947631305.1 uncultured Jeotgalicoccus sp. | reverse complement strand
AATGTTACTAAAATATTTAAAACCAAAAATCAAAATATAACGGCAGTGGATAATGTCGGATTGAATGTTAAAGAAGGCGAAATCTTCGGTGTCATCGGTTACTCGGGTGCAGGGAAGTCTACACTGATTCGTTTGTTAAACGGACTGGAGCAGCCGACAGACGGAACTGTTACTGTAACGGGCGACGAGATCAGCCAGATGACGATGAAGGAGCTGCGTAAAAAACGTCAGAAAGTATCGATGATCTTCCAGCATTTTAATCTGCTCTGGTCGCGGACTGTTGCTGAAAATATCAGCTTCCCGCTGGAAATCGCAGGGGTGCCGAAAAAAGATCGTCAGGCACGTGTTGCGGAATTAGTCAGACTGGTAGGACTTGAAGGGCGCGAAAACAACTATCCGAGTGAACTGTCCGGCGGTCAGAAACAGCGTGTCGGTATTGCGAGAGCATTATCGAACGAACCGCAAGTGCTGCTGTGTGATGAAGCGACAAGTGCACTGGATCCGGAAACAACGGATGAAGTACTGGACCTGCTCGTTGATATTACGGAAAAGATGAACTTAACTATCGTTTTAATTACGCACGAAATGCACGTTATTAGAAAAATATGCGACCGTGCAGCGGTAATGGAAAACGGTAAAGTTGTAGAAGTCGGCCCGGTTATCGAATTATTCCAGAATCCACAATCTAATGTAACGAAACGTTTCGTTAAAGATGATATTTCCGATGATGACCATACGGTTGCGATTGAAGAAATTAAAGAAGCATTCCCGACATCGACAATCGTCAAATTGACCTTTGTCGGTACGCGTACCAAATCTCCGATTGTGTCACAGGTCATTAGAGATTACGGACTCGATGTGAATATTCTCTCGGGTAATATTAAACAGACGAACCAGGAATCATACGGACATCTGTATATTGCTTTGGATATTAATCAGGAAACACTCGAAAAAATTACTGCAGAGTTTAAAAAGCACGACGTCACGCTGGAGGTTGAAAGTAAATGAATGAATTTCTAACAGCATTTAAAGAAATGTTCACCTTCGAAAACGTGAAGTGGGATGCGGTCCTTGAAGCGACTTATGAAACAATCTATATGACGGTAATTGCAACAGCACTCGCGTTTGTTATCGGTTTGATACTCGGAATCATTCTCTTTTTATCGAAAAAGAACGACAAGGGTATATCGAAACCTGTTTACGGAGCAACGTCATTTATCGTTAACCTGTTCAGAGCTATTCCGTTTATCATTTTAATTATTTTGATTATGCCGTTCACGAAAGCAATTATGGGAACGGTAATGGGCTCAAACGGTGCGCTGCCTGCACTGATTATCGGTGCGGCACCATTCTTTGCACGCCTCGTTGAAATCGGTCTGAAGGAAATTGACAAAGGTGTAATCGAAGCAGCTGAATCGATGGGTGCCAACACGTGGACTCTCATTTGGAAAGTGCTGATCCCGGAATCACTTCCCGCGTTAATCTCAGGTATTACAGTGACATCGATTATGCTCGTAGGTTCAACTGCAATTGCCGGTGTTATCGGTGCAGGCGGCCTTGGTAACCTTGCATACATGGTCGGCTTCACCAGAAACCAGCCGGATGTCACACTCGTTGCAACTGTAGTAATTCTGGTCATCGTATTTATCATCCAGATTATTGGAGACTTCTCGTCAAGAGCAGTCGATAAACGCTGATCTACAAATAAAAACTGTAAAGAAAAGAGGCTGTTACATGAAGAAGATATTTGGTATTGTCACTCTGTTTGCACTCGTATTAGTTTTAGCAGCATGCGGTAATGGTTCGGAATCGGAAGAAGGAACAGAAGAAGGCAGTGCCGAGGGCGAGCCAGCTGAAATTTCAGTTGCAGCATCACCTGCACCGCACGCTGAAATTTTAGAAAAAGCAGCGGAAATTTTAGCTGAAGAAGATATTACAGTTAATGTTGAAATCGTTAATGACTACACGACGCCGAACAGACTGTTGGCAGATGAAGAAGTAGACGCTAACTTTTTCCAGCACACACCATACTTAGACGGTGAAGTGGAATCGCACGGCTATGAACTCGCAAGTATCGGCAACGTACATATCGAGCCAATGGCAGTATACTCAAACGACTACGATTCTTTGGAAGACATTCCTGACGGATCAACGATTTTAGTATCAAATAACCCTGCTGAAGAAGGACGTTTCCTGTCATTCTTCGTTAATGCCGGTTTAATTGAAATCGAAGAAGGTATCGAAATTCAGGATGCTACATTCGATGACATTACAGAGAACCCGCACAACTTTGAGTTCGATAACAACACTGCACCGGAACTGTTAGTAAACATGTATGAAAATAACGAAGCACCGGCAGTAATTATCAATGCTAACTTCGCAATCGATGCAGGCTTAAACCCTGTTGAAGATTCAATCGTTGTAGAAGAAGGAGACTCACCATACGCCAACCTTGTAGCTGTTAGAGCAGGTGACGAAGAGCGTCCGGAACTGCAAAGATTAATTGAAGTACTGCAGTCGGAAGAAATGGTTACGTTCATTGAAGAAGAATACGGCGGTACGATTATTCCTGCTAAATAAGTTTAAACAAAAAGCATTCCGAGAGGGATGCTTTTTTGTATGGACATATTTTAGACATAAATGTATAGTGAAATTAAACATTTAAAAGTATTGACGGAAGCTTAGAGGAGAAAAATTATGAAGAAAATATTGATTACATTTTTATCAGCTTTATTCGTTCTAGTATTAGCAGCATGCGGCTCAGAAGAAGGAGCAGATAACACAGAAACTGAAGCATCAGGGGACCAATCTACTTCAGGTGAATTTCATGAAGGTGAATTTGAAATCGGAGAAACGATAAACATTCAAACATTCCCTGCTGATCAGCCTGTAGAGCTAACAGTAAACGATCTTCAACTCACAACTGAGGCAGAAGGGAAATCAATAGAAGATTATATAAGTAACCCATTACCTGAACAAAGATTATTAGTTGCTGATGTAACAATTACTAATAACGGGGAAGAATCAATTATTCCAGCAGGTGAGCTTCCAACTACAAAGCAAGAAGATGGCCGTGGTAATGATGGTGCTAAGATGGACTTGTTCACTGAATTTGAGCAACCTGTAGAACCTGGTGATAAAATTAGCGGTACACTAGTGTTCACAACTTCAACAAGTAATAGTTATGATACTATTTCTATGAATATCAAAGATGGGTTAGAAGGACATGTATTTGTTGAAATACCAGGAATAAATGCAGAATAAAAAAAGTGCTGACTTAATCAGCACTTTTTTTATATGGTCAGTATTATCATTAAAACAAATATAGTAATTAAATATATTAATGAGTATTTTAAATTTACATCAGCCCAGCGCTGTTTATTATGAGTGCCGTATCCTTTTACTGATAAAATAATCCAGCCGATTGTTAAGAGCATCGACACGGTGAAGAATATCCAGCCGAATGTGCCGAGCAATAAGAACGGAATGGGAAGCAGTGCAATAACGTAATACAGGTTCTGTCTGATTGTGGCATCAACACCGATGACTACAGGAAGCATCGGCACGCCAGCTCTTGAATAATCATCCAGCCGTTTAATTGCAATCGCCAGCGTATGCGGAATCTGCCAGATGATTAATATGTAGAACAGTGCAATCGGCACGACGTGACTGGCAGGGGCAATGACCGCCCAGCCGATCAGCGGTGTGAATGCACCGGATATGCTGCCGATAATTGTATTGACTGTGTACCTTCTTTTTGACCAGAAAGTGTAGAGGACGACATAGAAAAACCAGCCAAGAAATGAATAGAGCGCAGCTTCAAGTGTCGTCAGCAGCATCATTGCCATTCCAATGATGGTTGTAACAATCGCAGCAATGAGTACGCCTTTTAATGAGAACGAACCGGTTACGGTCGGCCGGCGCTGTGTGCGGTCCATTTTTTTATCGAGGTCGTATTCAAACCAGTTATTGAACATCAGCGCACCGGATATAACGAGCGTGCTGCCGGCCATAGTTAAAACAAAGAG
>CANRKV010000161.1 GCA_947631305.1 uncultured Jeotgalicoccus sp. | reverse complement strand
TCACGGCCTTCATAAATCGCACCGCGTGAATCACACATAATCATATCCTTCACACCGAAACTGTGAAGCAGTTTAACAATTGCCACACCTGCAGCACCTGCACCGTTCAGCACAACTTTAACAGTTGACAATGACTTGTCAGTTAATTTTACTGCGTTGATTAAACCAGCAAGGGTAACGATTGCCGTCCCGTGCTGATCATCGTGAAAGACAGGAATATCAGTTTCCTTTTTAAGTCTTTCTTCGATTTCAAAACATCTCGGCGCTGAAATATCTTCTAAATTAATTCCGCCGAAAACAGGAGTCATCAGTTTGACTGTATTGACGATTTCATCGACGTCATTTGTTTTTAAAGCGATTGGGAATGAATCCACACCTGCAAAGCTTTTCAGCAGGGCACTTTTACCTTCCATAACAGGCAGACTTGCTGCTGCACCGATATTACCGAGTCCGAGCACTGCCGAACCGTCCGTTACAACACCTACAGTATTACCTTTAATCGTGTAATCAAATATTTTTCTTTCGTCTTCGTATATCTCTTTACAAGGCTCAGCTACTCCTGGTGAGTATGCAAGGCTGAGCGCCTCTTTATCTTTTAATGCTACTTTTGAATTTACGGAAAGCTTTCCCTGGTTAACTTTGTGCAGTTCTAATGCATCGCTTTTTAAAGACAAATCAGTTCCTCCTAGTAGTGGTCATACCACGGTATATTATCATTTCCTATTTTAATTTACAATAGATTTACACGATTAAACGAATATTTTCGGAATGTATTTTCGAAATTAACGTTTCTATATTACTGATTTTTATATACCCGGCGAGCTTTTGTGTATTGAAATCGTGAATCGGCACGCCGCTGTCAGCGAGGAGTTCTGAAATTTCTTCCGGCTTAACATCTCTAATATATATTTTCTTCGTCTTTTCTACATACGTCCGGACATACTCTTCAACCGGAAACAATCTGTCGATGACGAGCTGCGGTTTGCCCTGGCGCTCACCTAATGTTGCTACGGCTGCGACAATCGATTCTTTTAACATGGGATGATATTTAAAATACTCTTTAGCGAACAGCACACCGTCAATATTTGAATGGCCGTCCGTCAATGTGAGGAAAGCCATGTTCTGCCCAGTCTTCTTGACTTTAATCGTACGGTAATCTTCGATGTAGAGCAGATATGTGCCGTATTTACGCTTATGATGAATTAAGGAAAATGGAATAAATTCAAGCTCCTCATGCTTTAACAGCACAGGATGCGCTGAAATATAAAAACCGAGCGCTTCTTTCTCGCCTTCGATTTTCTCAGCACCGTCCATTTCGTCAGCATACCGGTATTCTTTTTTAATATTAAAACCGAGCGAACTTAAGAACGAGTCGTGATGGTAACCGTCACTGACCGTCGACAAAACATCCGGCAGCGTCTGCAGCATCGTTTTTCTGTTCTCTTCAAATTCATCCAGCGCACCTGAGATGATTAAGTTTCTTAAGATTTTTTCATTAAATTTAAAATCGGTGCGTGACACAAGGTCGTATATATCTTTAAACGGCCCGTCGTGTTTCCGGACTGTAATGATAGCTTCGAACAGCGGCCTTGATATTCCGCTGACCATCGAAAAGCCGAGCATTATTCCCTCACCCTGTGAATTCTGCCAAAACGATTTATTAATATTCGGCGGATGCAGTGGAATGCGCATCATTTTTAATTCATTTAAGAGCTGGCTGATTTTTTCATCATTGCTCCGGTGATGCGTTAAAATAACCGCATAAAAATGTTCGGGGTAATGGAGTTTCATATAAGCCATCATATACGCAACTTTACCGTATGCAACTGCGTGACTTTTAACGAAACCGTAGTCCGCGAATTCCATAATCAAATCGAAGATGTTTTCAGCGAGGTCTGCAGTGTAATTTCTTTTTACAGCACCGTCGATGAAATGTTCACGTTCGTTCGTCAGTGCGGCACGGTCTTTTTTACCCATGGCACGGCGTAAAATATCCGCCTCGCCGTAACTGAATCCCGCAATTTTACCTGCAATCTGCATAATCTGTTCCTGGTAGACGATAACACCGAATGTTTCTTCCAGAATTTCTGCGAGGTCTTCGTGCGGATATTCTATTGTCTCGGGATGTTCTTTTCTGTAGATAAAGTTATCGATTTCTTTCATCGGACCCGGGCGGTACAGTGCAAGCACTGCAGCCAGATCTTTCAGGCTTTCGGGTTTAAAGTTTTCAATGACCCGTCTGATTCCTGTGGATTCAAGCTGGAAGATACCGAGTGTAAGTCCTTTTGACAGCATTTTATAAACTCTTTTATCTTCTTTAATATCATCCAGTGAAAAATTTTTCTCTGTCCGGCGGATGCTCTGCACCATATAGCGGATTAGTGACAGGTTTTTCAAGCCCAGTAAATCTATTTTCAGGAGCCCTGCCGCTTCAACATCTTTCATCGGCCACTGGCTCATAACATGCCCTTCTGAGAAAATAACCGGCACGCTGTTCGTGAGCGTCTCGCTGCTTAACAGAAGTCCCGCTGCGTGTGTTGATGTATGTCTCGGCAGTCCTTCGATTTTCAATGTAATATCCATAAACGTTTTATATTTGTCGTCCGCTTCTAAAAGCGTGTTAAAACGTTTGCTCTGAAATGCGTCTTTAAGCGATGGATTCGGCTCATCCGGAACCAGGTTCGACAGCAGCTTCAGCTCATCATCTGAAAAACCGAAGACGCGGCCAACGTCGCGCGCAGCCATTTTGGCGCTCAGCGTTCCGTATGTAATAATGTTCGCGACCTGCATATCACCGTACTGTTTAGTTAAATAATCGACGACTTCGTCACGTCTCGAGTCTTCAAAGTCGATATCAATATCCGGCATATTGACACGTTCCGGATTTAAGAAACGCTCAAACAGCAAATTGTACTCGAGCGGGTCCACCTCGGTAATATTCAGCATGTATGAAACTAAGCTTGCACTGGATGAACCCCTGCCGGGACCAACGTAAATACCGTTTGATTTCGCGTAGTTCACCAGATCGGCAACGATTAAAAAGTAATCTTCAAAGCCCATGCCGGTAATAATGCCGTACTCATACTCCAGACGTTCCATGTATTTATCCTGTTCAGTCTGAAGTTCCCTCTGCTGAAACTTTTCCATCAGCAGCTGCCATAAATAATCTTTTGAGCTGATGCCTTCAGGATTATTAAATTTCGGCAGCGTATGCTGAACGGACGGAATCGGCACATTACACTTATTAATAATTTCTTCATTATTTTGAAGATACATTTGTGCATCTTCAGGCACCATATCAGCGGTCTGAAGACACGCATCTCCATACAGATTCTGCACACTGTCGATACTGAGTTTCTGATTATCGCGAATCGCATTCAGCACTTTTAACGAACCGCGCTCGTCTGGGTTCACGTAATGCGACGCTTTGATAAATACTTTTTTATAATCACCGTCAATATCGTGCGCCGTATATTTATCATCTTCAGAAATATTCAGTTGGCTAAGAATTTCCGGTGCATCTGGTGTTTTACCGACCGCGATGCAGTTTTTAATATTATCCTGCACAAATTTAAGAGAGGTTCTCGTTAAACTTCTGTACGACAGCATCGCGCTAGTCCGGACGAGTTCGAGATAGCCCTGCTGATTCTTAGCCAGGAGTACGAGCGGCACGCCGTTCATGCCGTCTTCGACAATAATCTCCATGCCGGGCACCGGTTTAATATCGTACTTCGGTGCGAGTGCCATCAGCCGGTACACTGCATGCATGCGGTTTAAATCCGTTACTGCAACTGCACGCTGACCGTCCTCTGTCAGCTTTTCGCATAACCGCTCCAATGTAATATTTGAATTTAAAAAATCAAATGAGCTGTGCACATTTAAATTAAGCATTGAAACACCTACTCTTACAATTTTTCTTCAATTTTTGCTATCAGTTCACCAAGCATGTCCATATCTTTTACACGGACGCCTGATGCCAGCGGATGACCCCCGCCGTCAAACATCGCTGCCACGTCGTTAATAACCACTTCTTTAGAACGGAG
>CANRKV010000160.1 GCA_947631305.1 uncultured Jeotgalicoccus sp. | reverse complement strand
TGACACATTCCACAGGTTATTATCAGAATCCACCGGCGTGCTTTCAGCTGCTGTATGAATTACTTCATCATTAATGATAAACACTGCACCGAACCCTGCTTTATTCATCCGTTTATCGTAGCTGCCGTCTACGTAGCTGACGAGTTCGCCTTCAGGTATCTTTTTATTTTCATCTTTGAGATTATTCATAAAATTTTCCGCTTCAGCTTTTGTTTTAAATGATTTGAACTCGGCACCGCTGAATCCTTTAGCTGCTTTTTCGCAGGCTGCCCATGTATTATATATGCCGGGACGATGGCCTTTTCTTACCGCATAAAATTTCGCCATGTGTATCCTCCTGTAAATTTTCACAATTAAAATCACTCCTGATTGTACCACGGGATGACTACCCGTTTACAGCACGAGCATTTTCAATAAACTGATATTTCATATGAAAACACTTTCTTGAGCAAGCCTTCTGGACATTAAATTTAATGTGTATTAATATCGCCTGTGTGCTATAAAAAGAAAACTTGAAAGGGAGGCGCGTATGTTTAAAAATCCTTCAAGAAATACAATTATTACCGTCTTTATGATTGGGGCTTTTGCAGTCGGAATGACAGAGTATGTCGTTACCGGATTGCTCACTCAATTTGCCGCCGATTTAAATGTTGCAGTTTCCACGACAGGACTGCTGCTGAGCGTATACGCGCTGAGTGTCGCTCTGTTCGGACCGATTATCCGGCTGTTAACTTTAAAATTTTCCCCAAAACTATTATTACTCATTTTAATATCGATCTTTATCATCAGTAATATTATTGCAGCCACTGCACCGAACTTTGAAGTGCTGCTCTTATCACGTCTCTTATCCGCATCGATGCATGCACCATTTTTCGGTGTCATGATGAGTCTCGCTATGGCCATTTCACCGCCGCATAAAAAAACAAGTGCGATTGCGCTCGTTAACGGCGGTCTCGTGATTGCTGTAATGCTCGGGGTGCCGTTCGGTTCTTATATCGGTGCCGTACTCGACTGGCGCGTTGTGTTCTGGATTATCGTTGCACTTGGTGTCGTTAATCTTATCGGTCTGATTTTTGTCACACCGAACTACAGAACAGGCGAAGTTCCAAAAATTTCTTCCGAACTGTCTGCCTTAAAAGATAAAAACGTCATTATGCTTATTATCACCATAGTCTTTGGTTATTCCGGAGTATTTACAGCATATACTTTCCTCGAACCGATGCTGCGTGAAATCGCAAATATGGGAGATCTCGGCGTCACCTTCAGTATGCTGATGTTCGGAACGTTTGCCGTTATCGGCAACTTCTCCTCCGGCAGTATTCAGCCCGGTAAACTGACGGGCGCCGTGACACTGGTTATTTTATTTGTCGCTATTGTCCTGCTCGGATTTACGTTTATGCTGCAGGTGCCGTATCTCGCTTATATCGCAGCCGGCCTGTTCGGCCTCGGCACTTTCGGTATTTCACCGATGCTTAATGCCAAAATTATCTTTGCTGCTGTGACAGCACCGGCGCTTGCGGGCACGCTGGCCGCTTCAGTATTCAACCTTGCGAATGCTGTCGGTGCATCGCTTGGTTCTGTTCTTCTGTCGAATGACTTCAGCTATCAGCAGATTACATTTATTGCAGGCGGTATGCTGATATTCGGTGCACTATGTATGGTAGCCACGCATTTCATCGAAGATAAAAACCGCTTTACAGCCGAATGATATATTAAGTTTGAAAAAACCTCCGGGAATCTTATTTTAGATTCGCCGGAGGTTTTTATATTATTGCTGTTTTAACATGCAGTCCGCAAGCAGACGGTAACTGTTTAATTTATCTTCTATATTATGAGTAATTGTGACAATCATAAATTCATCAGCCTGATACGCTTCACTAAGCTCAGTCAGTTCTGCCTGAACCTGGTCAGGTGTACCGATGATTAAGTTCGATAATATTTTTTCAGTTTCCTGTCTCTCATCTTCCGTCAGCTCAAGATCTGCTGTTTCTTTACGGCTTGGCACGCCTTTAAAAGCGCGGCCGGTTGATTTCAATGCCTGATTGACCGCATAGCTGTATGCCAGCTCATGAGCCATCTGATCATCTTCATGACAAAATACATTTACAGTAATAATCACTTCACCTGGTGCGCCGTGCTCACGATATGTATTCAGCACATTCAGAGGGTCGCTGCCGCTCATAAATTTGCCGAAACAGTAGTTCATATTGTTATCCCGTGCAAACACTGCACTTTTCTCGCTGGTACCGAGCATCCACAATTCCGGCGGACTGTCCGGTACAGGCTTTGCCTGAAGGCTTTTATCATCATTATTTATAAATCCTTTTAAGTCCGCTACCAGTTCAGGCATTTTAAAAACATGCTGCAGGTAATTATCACTGAGCGCTTCAGATGCTTTGTTATCCCCGCCTGGTGCCCGGCCGATACCGATATCAATCCGGTCTCCGTAAAGCGTTCCAAGGGTATTGAATACTTCCGCTACTTTATATGGTTTATAGTACGGCAGTAAAGTCGCACCGCTGCCTAAACGGATATTTTCCGTGAGCATGCCAATTCCGCCGAGTGTTACCTCAGGTGCACTGGAAGATAAGCCGGGCATGCCGTGATGTTCCGCCAGCCAGAATCTTGTATAACCCAGTTCATCACCAAGTACAGCCAGTTTCACACTGTTATGAAGCGCTTCACTAACAGACATATTTACAGAAACAGGTGCCTGATCAAGAATGCTTAATTTCATAACCTTATTTTTCTTCTTTCAGGGTAATACGGTATTCCCCTACATTATCTTCTTCATATAAGTTATCTAATGATGTTGAATAATTTATAATTTTCGCTCTGAATTCTTCATTATTATTGCCGGGAAGTCTCACAAGAAATTCTTCCTTGTACAGATGCTCGGATAAGTTGTGGTAATCTTCGCTCGCCACATCAAATGCAATACGTACTATTCCCTCTTCTTCATCTCTTCTTAACTCTTTTACGTCCAGAGTTATATCGTCTAAAACTATAATGTCATTCGCCATTACTTTTCATCCCTTTCAATTCACTAATGAGAATATTAACACTCGTAATATTCTATTGCTAATAAAGTGATTACCCGTTTCAGGATTTCCTAACCTTAGGGGGAGAGACTTTTAAAGCATTCTTTAAAAATTAATAAGTACTTTTTTTCACATATGATTAGACATGAGCAGTTTTATTACGTACATTAAAGAAATACAAATTGATTGGAGACCTACAAATGTTCAGTGATATTAAGCAGTTACTCAAAAATCCATTTTTAATTATTTCCCTGCTGGCGATAGCAACAATCCCGGCACTCTACACTACAATCTTCCTTGGATCCATGTGGGACCCGTATAATCAGCTCGATGAAATACAAATAAGCGTCGTCAATGAAGACGAAGGTTCAGAACTGAACGGCGAACCGCTTGATGTCGGTGAAAGAATTGAAAACGAACTTGCTGAAAACAATGAGTTTGACTGGCAGTTCACTGATGCAGAAACTGCGAAGGATAACTTGGAAAACGGTTCGTCCTACGCAATTATACATATTGCGGGCAACGTATCCGAACAGGCCACAACGCTGCTCGATAAAGAACCTGAATTAATTTCAATCGACGTTACTACTAATCCCGGCTTTAACTTTGTCGGCAGTATGATGGGCACACAGGGCGGCTCAGGCGTTGCAGATGCAATCGCGAAAACAGTCGGTGAAACGTACACTGCAACATTAATGGACTCTCTCGCTGAAGTCGCATCGTCAACAGGCGATATCGAGACTGCATTATCAGATATGCAGGACGGTGCGAATCAGCTCCTGGAAAGCAATGAAGAACTGCAGGCCGGACTTGACCAGGCCGCACCGGCACTTGGTGCAGCCGGCAGCCAGCTGACACAGGGTAATACTGAAATTTCGGCAGGTCTGGAATCATTGGAAGAAAACCTCGCCGCACTTGAACAGGAAGTTGCAGATGGTTCAGCACCGATGGCTGATTATTCATTCACTGAACACAATGCTGAATCAATCATCAGTCCTGTGGAAGTGACAGA
>CANRKV010000159.1 GCA_947631305.1 uncultured Jeotgalicoccus sp. | reverse complement strand
GAAGAAGCGACACTGCGTAAAGGCATCCGCATTCAGGCAAAAATCCCTTCAATCGTTGCAGCAATTGCACGTACACGTGAAGGTAAAGAAGTAATCGACCCGAATCCGGAGTACGGTTACGCGAAAAACTTCCTGTACATGATTTACGGCGAGGAGCCGACTGATGTTCAGGTTGAAGCGATGAATACGGCACTTGTGCTTCATGCCGATCACGAAATCAACGCATCAACATTTGCTGCACGTGTTATCGTAGCGACTTTATCGGATGTATATTCGGGTGTTACCGGTGCAATTGGTGCACTTAAAGGACCACTTCACGGCGGAGCGAATGAAAAAGTTATGGCAATGCTTGAAGAAATCGGTACTCTTGATAATGTCGACAGCTACATTCAGAAGAAATTCGACAACAAAGAGAAAATTATGGGAATCGGGCACAGAGTTTATAAAGAAGGAGACCCGCGCGCTAAATATCTTGAAGATATGGCACGCCGCTTAACTGAAGAAAACGGTCAGCCTGAACTTTATGAAATGTCTGTGAAAATCGCGAAAATTATCGAAGAAGAGAAAGGCTTACTGCCTAACGTAGACTTCTTCAGTGCATCTGTTTACCATTCACTTGGTATCGCACATGATTTATTCACACCGATTTTTGCAGTCAGCAGAGCGTCCGGCTGGATTGCACATATTTTCGAACAGTTCGAAAATAACAGATTGATCAGACCTCGTGCGGAGTACAACGGCCGTACGAACATGAAATACGAACCAATTGAAAAACGATAATTAAAATCAACGGGGGTTTCACTAATGGCAGGAGAAAAAATTCAAACTAAAAATGGTGTACTAAACGTACCAAATAATCCGGTTATTCCTTATATTGAAGGCGACGGAATTGGTGCTGATATCTGGGCAGCAGCGAGTAAAGTTATCGATGCAGCAGTAGAAAAAGCTTACAATGGTGAGAAGAAAATTGACTGGCTTGAAGTATATGCGGGGCAAAAAGCATTCGACAAAACAGGCGAATGGCTTCCTAAGGACACTCTGGATAAAATCAATGAGTATCTTATCGCAATTAAAGGACCGTTAACAACTCCAATCGGCGGCGGTTTCCGTTCATTAAACGTGGCACTTCGCCAGGAACTGGATTTATTCGCATGCTTACGTCCGGTAAGACATTACACTGGTGTACCTTCACCGGTTAAACACCCTGAACACTGTGACATGCAGATTTTCAGAGAGAACACTGAAGACATCTACGCTGGAATCGAATTTAACGAAGGTACGCCTGAAGTTAAAAAAGTTATCGACTTCCTGCAGGATGAAATGGACGTTAAAAACATCCGTTTCCCTGAGTCTTCATCAATTGCTATTAAACCTGTGTCTAAAGAAGGAACTGAACGTTTAGTACGCTCTGCAATCAACTATGCGATCGAGCACAACAAACCATCAGTTACTTTAGTTCACAAAGGTAATATCATGAAGTTCACTGAAGGCGGATTTAAGAAGTGGGGCTACGAATTAGCTCGCAACGAATTCGGCGACAAAACATTCACATGGGCTGAATACGATGAAATCGTAGAGAAAGACGGTAAAGAGAAAGCTGATGCAGCACAGGACAAAGCAGTTGCTGACGGCAAAATCGTTATCAAAGACTCTATTGCAGATATCTTCCTGCAGCAGATCCTGACACGTCCTAAAGAGTTCGACGTTGTTGCAACGATGAACTTAAACGGTGACTACATCAGTGATGCACTTGCAGCGCAGGTTGGCGGTATCGGTATTGCACCTGGTGCCAACATTAACTACGAAACTGGACATGCTATTTTTGAAGCAACACACGGTACAGCGCCTAAATACGCTGGACAGGATAAAGTGAACCCTTCATCATTATTACTGTCAGGTGTGTTAATGCTTGAACACTTAGGATGGCAGGAAGCTGCTGACCTGGTTAACCAGTCTATTGAAAACACAATAGCTAAAAAAATCGTAACATATGACTTCGCTCGTCTGATGGATGGCGCTACAGAAGTGAAATGTTCTGAGTTCGGCGATGCATTAATCGAAAATATGCAATAATTCAGATTGTAAAATCTGCAACTAAATATTATACTGGTAAAAGTCGCTCTTTTTGAGCGGCTTTTAATTTTGATACATATTGGGGGACGTTTTAGCTGTGAACGAGAGTAAAAAGAAACATGGATTGTTTCAAAGGTTTTTAGATTTTGTAGAATGGCTGGGTAACAAATTACCGCACCCGGTTACGCTTTTTGCTTTACTGGCAGTACTTACTTTAGTTTTATCATCAATTTTCGGAATACTTGGAATTTCAGTCACGCATCCAGGTGAAGGTAACGAAGAGGTTGTCGTAAAAAATCTATTAAATGCCGAAGGTATTAGTTATATATTCGAAAGTATGACAGATAACTTCATTAACTTCGCACCGCTTGGCGTTGTATTGTTAACGATGCTCGGTATTGGTGTTGCGGAGCGTTCCGGTTTAATCGGAGCTGCACTGAAAGCATTCGTACTTTCGATTCCAAATAACTTAATCACTGCAGGACTTGTCTTTGCAGGGATTATGTCATCAGTTGCATCTGATGCAGGTTATGTAGTATTACCGCCGCTTGGTGCGCTTCTGTACTTAGCACTCGGCAGACACCCGCTCGCGGGTCTTGCTGCAGCATTTGCCGGTGTATCGGCAGGGTTCTCAGCGAACCTGCTCTTAAGCGGAACAGATGTAATGCTTGCAGAACTTACGGCAGCGGCAGCAGCGGTCATCGATCCTGCATATGCTGACTCAATTAACGTGGCAATGAACTGGTACTTCATCATGGTCAGTGTATTCCTGCTGACATTTGTCGGCTGGTTCGTATCTGCTAAAATTGTTGAACCGCGTTTAGGTTCATTCAAGATGACGAAAGAACAGGAAGAAGACTTATCCGGTGAAGATGTCGACGGAATTCAGACACTTCAGCCGATTGAGAAAAAAGGTCTGATATGGGCTTTAGTTTCTGTTATTATCGGTTTGGGACTTGCAGCATTGCTGGTAGTGCTTCCGAACTCACCGATGCGCGGATCGGATGAAATTGGATCTTACATGGATACAATTGTCCAGTCGCCGTTCATGAGTTCACTCGTGCCGATTATTGCGATTTTATTCTTTATCCCGGGTCTTGTTTACGGTATCGTAACGAAATCTATTAAAAATGATAAAGATGTCGCAGGACAAATGACTGACACGATGGCGTCTATGGGAATGTTTATCGTCTTGGCATTCGCAGCAGGGCAATTCGTCGCTTACTTTACCGAGTCTAATCTTGGTCTTGTAATCGGGGTTTACGGTGCGCAGCTCTTGGACAGCTTGAGCTTAACGGGTGTACCGCTGTTAATCGGCTTTATGCTTGTTACTGCACTGATTAATCTGTTCATCGGAAGTGCGAGTGCCAAGTGGGCATTGATGGCACCAATTTTCGTGCCGATTCTAATGCAGCTCGGATACTCTCCGGAACTGACGACGATGGCTTACCGTGTAGCGGACTCAAGTACGAATATTATTACACCGCTCATGACTTACTTTGCAATCATCATTGCATTCGCACAGAAATACGATAAAAACATCGGTATCGGTACATTGATTTCAGTAATGCTGCCATACTCTATTTGTTTCTTCATCTTCTGGGCAGTCATGCTGATTATCTGGACTCTTCTAGGAATTCCATTAGGTCCGGATTCACCAGTTTATTATTAAAAATTGAAACTGTATAAGAAACAAAGAAAGACACTTGACTCCTCGGGGAAAAGCATCTGCGTGAGACTACAGACTCACGCGATGCCCCGGGAAGGCAAGTGTCTTTTCTTATGAAGATATAAGGTGATTCGGCTCCGGCATTTTTTAATTGGCTAATATTCACTGGAACTGTATAATTTAAAGTAAGAATGAATGACTAACTAAGGAGAGTATTATGGCTAAGTTAATTCTCATGGATGGAAACAGTATTGCTTTCCGCGCATTTTACGGACTGCCCCTGTTAACGAATCAGAGCGGGCTTCATACGAATGCAATTTTCGGTTATGC
>CANRKV010000158.1 GCA_947631305.1 uncultured Jeotgalicoccus sp. | reverse complement strand
AAAAGCAATCCTGTCGTAATATGACCGTCATGTCCGCACGCATGCATTTCTCCTTCATGAAGAGAGTTAAAGTTTTCGCTGTTTGGAATATGATCATCGTCCGCTGATTCTTTAATCGGCAGACCGTCGATATCAAAACGCGCTGCAAAATGCGGTCCGGGTTTCCCTGTATCGAGTGTAGCGATTACACCCGTCGTTCCTTCTTTAACATGTTCGAGAAACTCCTCCGGCACACCGTAATTAATTGCCCGTTCATAGCTTTTAGTAAACTTCTCTTGTGCCGGCACCCCGACACGTGCACTTTTTAAGAGCACGTCATCTCCGAGATAAAGTTTGAAATCCATCGGTTCCAGCTTTTTATAAATTTCATATGTCGTTATAAATTCGGTGAAACCGACTTCCGGAAAGCGGTGAAACTTGCGGCGCATCTCGCTGAGTTCGTGTTTAATGTTTGTCATTCTTACGCCTCCGCCAATTTACTTAATGAATCCACTGCCATATTAACCATTGCAGTAATGCCGTATTCAAAAGCATCCTCATTCAGTCTGAATGCAGGGTTATGGAGCGGTTTCTGTCCTTCACCGACAGATGTCCCAAGCCAGTAATACACACCCGGATATTCTTTTAAGAACCGGCTGAAGTCTTCCCCTGCAAGACTCGGAAGCAGTGCTGGTGTCGACTCCTCACCGTAGATATTATTAATGGATTTTTTCAGCTGTGCTGCCCATTCAATATCGTTTACCGTCGCTGGATAACCGTCGTAAAATTCGATTTCAACATCAGCGCCCATCGCCGAAGTGACTTGTTCTACAATTTCAAAGAAGCGTTTTTTAGTCAGTGATTTAGTCGCGTCTGACTGTGTACGAATTGTTCCTTCCAATTCCGCCGTTTCAGCAATGACATTATGTTTTGTCCCCGCATCAAACCGCCCGACTGTAACGACCGCCGGCTGCATCGGGTCAGTATTTCTGCTGACGATAGTCTGCAGCGCGCTGACGACTTGATTCGCAACGATGATTGCATCAGTCGTACTGTGCGGCATTGACGCATGTCCGCCTGAACCGGTAACAGTAATTTTAAAACGGTCTGAGTTCCCCATAATCGGTCCGGCCATTACACCGAACTTGCCAACTTCAAGGTCCGGCCAGACGTGCTGTGCGAGCAGCATATCCGGAGTATATTCATCAAATACACCGTCTTCTATCATGCGCTTGGCACCGCCAACCGGTGACAGTTCTTCCGCCGGCTGGAAAATTAACAGTATCGTTCCTTTAATTTTATCTTTGTTCTCATTTAAAATTTTTCCGGCATGAAGCAGCATTGATGTATGCGCATCATGACCGCACGCGTGCATAACGCCTTCATTTAACGAAGTAAATTCTTCACCGGAAGTTTCAGTAATCGGCAATGCATCGATATCCGCTCTGATACCAATTATCCTGCCTTCCTTGTCACCTTTTATAATTCCGAGGACTCCTGTGTCAGCAAATCCCGTTTGATATGGAATGTTAAATTCATCCAGTTTTTTCTGAATGCGTTTTGATGTTTCATACTCATTCGTACTTAGTTCAGGATTCAGATGGAGAACCCTTCTGAACTCAATCGCATCATTAATAATGCTGTCATTAATCTCCATTATTTCTCACCTCACAAATAATTATACACGAATGCATAACTATTTCTCGTAATATTCAATAAATTCATCCTGTAAAGAATTGCCGATATAATCCTGTCCGGCATTCATCATCCAGTCATAATTATCAAACTTAATATCCAGAGCTTTTCCTGTAACTGTTATTTCTTCATTCAATGGAAGATATAAAATATGACGTCGCTTTCCGCCGTATTTCAACCTCGTGCGCATTATTTTAAAGCCGAGTTTAAATTTATCTTTTAAGCTCGCGAGATTAGCCGGCATTACCGTTGAGAAAATATAATCGAAATCTCCGCTCTCACGTACTTGTTCAATTAAGTACTCTCCCATTTTCATCTGCAGTTTTTGTCCGCGGTGAGCTGGATTGACCAGTGAAATTTCCGAGTAAATTGAACGTTCTCTATTCACGCCAACATCATCAGCCAGATGTTCTTCTTCTGTTAATGAAGGAATATACATCATACGGAGCGCAATCAGTTCACCCTCGTGAAAGACTCCCGTGACATATCCTTGTTCCAGACATGTTTCAAATTCTTCTCTCGTCAATTTCTGAAGCACTTCTTTCTGTTCTAAAAACTCGTAAATTGACTCCTGCAGCTGCAGTATTTCCTCGATATTATTTAAGTTAAGTTTTACAAATTTCATTGCAATGCCGCCCTTCCGAAGTATATTTTATGTTTATAAACTGCCTATTCCGGTTATAAATATATTGAGGAGTTGGTGTAAAATGAATATATTAGTGAAATGTATGAACTCCAGCAATGACAAATCATTCTTTAAACTGATAACTGATAAAGATGCGGATAGAGCATCTTTGGATTCCTTTATATATAACTGCATGAGAAAAAGCAGCAGCTTTGACGAGGATAACTTATTAGTGGAACTGATCTACCCGGATCATACAGAGTTATATTTGGAATATAATTTAAACTACAGCCGTTAACTTAAACGGCTGTTTTTTTATTTAATATCTTCCAGCCATTCAAACATTAAAGGCACCCATTTTTGTACGTGAGGATTTATTTTACCTGTAATTTTTGATGCGACACTTAAACCGTGATCACCTTTATGGAAAGTATGAAGTTCCCACGGCACATTATGCTGTTCCAGCGCATTTGCAAAATCAAGTGTGTTTTTTATAAATACGAGTTTGTCTTCTCCCGTATGCCACATAAATGTCGGCGGTGTATTTTCTGATACATAGTTTTTTGCCGTTGCTTTATGAAGTACATCTTCTTCGATTGATTTTCCAAAGACCATTCGGCTTGCCATCGACATATACTGCGGATCGCCAATGCCTCTTTCTTCTGCAATAATTCTGTTCAAATCGTAATCGAGTATAGGATAACCGAGAATCTGAAAGTTCGGACGGTACCATCTGGACTCCTTACCGACAAGTTCAGAGAGCCAGTCCTGATTCCAGTGTACACCGAGACTTGCTGCAAGGTGACCGCCGGCAGAAAATCCAAGTACTCCGATATTATCCGCATCGACATTGTATTCATGAATGTTTTCGCGAATATGCGACATTGTTAAAGCCAGTTCTATTAACGGGTTTGGAAATTCAGAGCCCAGCATTTTATCCGGTTCAACCATCGATGCAATTCTGTACATTTCATCTCTTTCCGGCGTTCTGCCTTCTGCTTCAATCATCGTGCCAATCGTAGAATAGCGCAAAATAAATACCTGATAGCCCTGTGCCAGAAACTCATAAGCAATGGGTTCCGCTTCACGTTTTGAGACGTACATATAACTCCCGCCGGGACAAATAACTACAGCCGGTTTTGCTTCGAATTTAACACCTGAATCCCCCAGCAGTGCTGTAACCTCAGCATAATAATTGCCAACTTTAAACTTTTTAATTTCCATCGTCTATGCCTCCGTACTCTTGTTACTTCAATAATAACAAAAAAATGAGTGAGATATGAAGATTCGTGTATCTGCCTGTGAAAAAATAAGAGTATAGACCTTTCCCGCGCCTCTATGTATAATGAACAATGCAAATAAAATTACGAAGAGGTTCTTAGCCACACCCTCTCAAAAAAACTAAGACACTGACACGTGCCTTCGTTGGCGCGTGTTTTTTTATTTTAAGGAGGATTTATAATGACTGAAGATTACTCAAAAGATTTAAGCCTGCTAGGAAATCAGAACGTAGAATATAAATTTGATTACAATCCTGAAATATTGGAAACATTCGAAAACGGTCATATTGGACGCGATTATTTCGTGAAATTTAACTGTCCTGAATTTACGACACTGTGCCCGATGACCGGCCAGCCGGATTTCGCAACAATTTACATCAGCTATATCCCCGATGTAAAAATGGTTGAGAGTAAGGCATTGAAGTTATACCTGTTCAGTTTCCGCAACCACGGCGGATTCCATGAAAACAGTGTGAACATGATTGTCGACGATCTTGTTGAACT
>CANRKV010000157.1 GCA_947631305.1 uncultured Jeotgalicoccus sp. | reverse complement strand
TTGGCAGATACAAATCCGGAGCATTGCCTATTAGCCACCGCCATAAATATCTTTTGAGCATCAGCATTAAACGGCTCGCGATTCTGCAAAGCATCAATAATTACGCAGGTATCAATCAGCACTCTCATATCTCATTCAACCTCTCGTCTCTTGCTTCTTCTACCGTTATATCAGATGGAATTATCCCAAATAACGATTTTGCCACATCTACTCTATCCTGATACGGATTAGACAGCTTCGCCACGATTTTGCCATTACGAGTGATAAATACGTCCTCGGTAGCAGCAAGCATAAGGTATTTGCCAAGATTTTGCTTTAATTCAGTAGCCGTAATCGACATTTCTTTTACCTCCTTTGAGATTTCTATACTTATATTATATCCAAGTGGCTTAATTATGTCAAGAAAATTTTGTACGATTTTGTACGTGATATTGTACGATTTATATTAGCCACAATCATCCACAGAATTTCACTTTGGCTAATTATCCACTATATCTCCTTCCATAATCCTCGCTACCAAGCCGTACACAATTAGACAAATCTGTGTGCGTAAAAATAGCTATGGCTAATGCTACAGCTTACCTTATATTACATTTATATTACAGATTAGGATATGGTATTGACTTTTTGCGTGCTATAAAATATAATAAATGCGTGCTCAAAAGTCAGGAGGTGATTAGATGAGTCCTCGCACGGGGCGACCAAAAGTAGATAATCCCAAAGAGCAACGCTTTACGATACGACTGGACAATATTACGGGACAAAGATTAGACGAGTATTGCAAGGTTGTAGGTAAAAAGCGAGCTGAAGTCATCAGGGAAGCTATATTAACGCTTTTGGATACAAAAAAATAACGATACTTGCACCGTAGGAAGTGAGAACAAGTACCGCTATTTATCCCAGACAAAGATATTATCTGTAAATCTCATTATACTACAGGAATTATCTCTTGTCAAGTTATTTTCTGTACGCTGGCAGAGAATCAACTTATAAAGGCTAATGTCGTAATGCCTTTATGTTTCAGCAAAATCCAAAATCAAAGGAGATGTAGTATAATGAAAGAGTTATCAAACCTGAAGGAAGTTCCCTTTACAGCAGAAGATATGCGTAGTCTGTATCAGATAAGCGAAGCCATGATTACCGCCGAAGATGACGTAGCGAAATGTGACGCCATAGCGGACGTATTTTCTGACGCAATGGCTTATAATGTTGCAAATCATACTGAGCCATCACAAAATGACATCATGTTGAATATCGCGTTGGTTATGTTTAATTACAGTAGGCGAGCCATTACGGCCATATCGGAAGCAAATAAGAAATTAGGGATATTGTACAGAACAAAACGTCAATTAAGCGAAGGAGGATTTGATAATGAATAATTTACAGTTAATCAACACGAAGGAATTTAACGGAATGAGTTGTGACGTATACAGCGACGGTAACATACTGTATATGAACAGAACGCAAATTGGTAGAGCACTGGGTTATGCTGAACCCAGAAAGATGATTGCTAAAATTCACGAGAGACATAAGGAACGATTAGACAGATACTCCGTTCTTATCAATATGGATAGGGTACCCCAATTTGGGGTCAGGGGGGGTCGTCAATAATTCCTCCGCAATAACCACACCCCTCGATCCGAGGGGTACTGACGATAATATCATGTACCTCTACAACCAACGCGGCATTATGGAAATTTGCCGATGGAGTCGTCAGCCATTAGCGGACAAATTCATGGATTGGGCATGGGATATCATAGAAGCGTACCGTGACGGCTCATTAGCAGTCGTTCAGCCAGCACAGCAGACACCGATGCTTACGGAGGGGCAGATTGAACAGATTATCGACGAAAAGCTCTCTCAGTTCAAATCCGATGCCTTAGCAGAGCTAAAGGCAGATATGGAGCATAAATATGAAGAATTACTCAAGCCAGCCAAGTTCAATATAACTTCTACGACCAAGACAGTCGTTCAGGAGCCGATGGACATTATGCGGGAAGCGATAACTCCATTAGCAGAGAGACTTAATGATAATTCGGTTGGACATAACCTTACCTTTAGAAGGGTATATGCCGCAATGGACGTAAGCTGGCAGGTACGTCAGTCACGGTATCGTAACCAACACGGTAACAAAAACAGACCGTCTAAGATAAAGCTGATAGCTGATGATCCTAAGCTGATGAAGATGTTCATGGCAGTCGTAAACGATATGAAGTCACAGTTTGAAGCATAATATAATCCTTATAAAGAGAACAGTCATTATTGGCTGTTCTTTTTTTCGTGCAAAATAACGCGTGAAAATAATTTTAAAAAGAGAATATGGTATTGGATCGTAAATTTTGAAAAAAAAGATGCGTGGTCTATGGCAACATTTTTTTCGGCATTTTACGTGTGTGTTATCAATAAATGTAGGTTTTATCGGCAAAATCGGGCAAAAAATCGAAATGTTACAGAAATGTTACAAAAGATGATTTTTCTGAGTCATTTTTCGCATAACCATGCGGTTTTTGGCTTAAAAACCATGAAGAATTGGGGTATTTTATCACTACGAAGTAGTAACGATAGTTACCTTATTTAATCGAAGACTGAAACAAAGACTAAGATGAAGGCATAAAGAGAATATATGAGTGAAGGCAGGAGCAAAACTCTTTGCGAACTTAATTTAAATTCTCTATCATACTCCCCGTTTACATATATGGTTGAATGAGAGGGGTAAAGGGTAGTGCTCAATAAATATTGTCTTACGCAAAAAATAAGAAATAGAACATGGTACGATAAGAAAGGAGAACAAATATGAAGATTTTTATTCCAGAAGAAGTGTTATCAGAGCACATGGATAACTATGAGATGTTGGCATATTGTTATTTAAAAATACTGACACCTCTAAAAGAAATAAAGAAGTATTATATTAGCATACAAAGCAAAGGCGGAGAACGTTGAAAAGATACGCAGCTCGGCTGCGATAAACACAATCGAAGATATTCCTTGCGAGGAATCGGATTTCTGAGAAACGGAGAAATAGAAATGACTAAGAATGAATTGATAAATAAGATAATTGCTGTCGCCAAGAACGAAATTGGGTATCTCGAAAAGGCGAGTAACAGCAATCTTTACGATAAAACCGCCAACGCGGGCGGCAACAACTATACAAAATACTGGGCTGAAATCCAGCCGTCGTATCAGGGTGAACCTTGGTGCGCGTGCTTCGTCACATGGGTATTGGTACAAGTATTCGGCAAGGACGGCGCTAAGAAGCTGTTGAAGCATTACCCATACGTGTACTGTCCGACTATGGCTGAATTGTTCAAACTATACGCAAATCCTGAGCGTGGAGACATCGTAATATTCAAGCGCAACGGCACGTTCACCCACACGGGATTGGTTACATATATAGACGGTGATTATTTTGAAACGGTCGAAGGCAACACTTCCGGCGCAAGCGGTATAATCGCTAACGGCGGCGGAGTGTGCGAGAAGCGGTACTATAACTCTTCCCTGCCCGGAACGAAATTTATTCGTCCTAATTACGAATCATTCGCAGTGCCGGACAAACCTGTTCATTATGCGCAGGAATTTCTTGACAGACTGGTTGCTGCTAAGAAAATCAATAATCCCGAAATATGGTCTGACCTCGACTCATTCGTGACCAAGGCTCAGGCTTTAGCTTTAGTTGATACTCTTACAGGCGGAACGTGGAGTTCGGATGAGGCGGACGCTTCTATACATTGGGTACAGCCCGTAATAATCAGCTTATGCGGTAAGGGCATTGTTTCCGATAAGGATGTGTGGCTCAGCAATCCCGACGCATTTATCAGCAAGGCGCTTTGTCTGGCTTTGATAGATGCGGCTACGGGCGGCACGAGAGCCGAATATGTAGGCAGAGCGGCAGACCACTGGGCGCGTAACTGCCTCGACAGTCTTTGCGATAAGGCAATCGTTACTACTCCCCATGCATGGGACGATGATTTCGAGGGTACAGTAAAGCGCGGTAATTTCCTTGCGATTGTTTGCAAGGCGTTCGGTATATAAGGAGGAATGTGTATGAATGAATTGATTATGAATCTTGATTTGACTCAGATTGTAGTCGCTTTGATTGGTCTATTAGGTATAATCATTACATCTGTAGTCGTTCCGATGGTA